>JAGYNK010000121.1 GCA_018400055.1 Candidatus Moraniibacteriota bacterium | reverse complement strand
GTTGAATATTTGCAAGTAGCTGTTTCATTGGTAGTTAATGAGATATTGGTTAAAGTGGTACCGGAAGCTAAAGTTCCGGTGGGTTGGGGATTAGAGCGGGAGGGAGGGGTTGTGTCAGTTTGGTTAGGTATCCCATCCCAAACTTCAAGATTATCCATATGAATATCACCTTGCCCACCATCAGAAGTTCCACATCTTGCACCAACAAGTGTAATATAACTTGCGTCCTGCCCATCGTAACCTACTCCACCAGTATCAAAATATGTGCCATCATAAATTACATGTTCCCCACCTGAGTCAGTTGCCTTAACTACAACTTCATCTTCCGCAAATTTAAGATGAACATATATTTCAATCCATTCGTTTTCAGGCGGATTATATGATTCGTAACGTAAATCTATAGCACCATACTCATACGCTTCATCCCCTAAAAAAATATTCGCGAATGTTCCATACTGCGACCATGTAAAATAGCCATTAGCCCCGTATGTTGTTCCTTTAATGCGAAGAATTTTCCTGCAATTACTGCCCCAATTAAAATCAGACGCATATTTAATTCTAAATCTGACTACAAAATCATCTGTATAGTTATCCGTAAATTCTGTAAATGATCCACATCCTAAATAACCGTAGGGCGATAATTCACCAATGTTGGCACGGGAATTGGTACTAGATGTCCCGTCATAATGAACACAATATAATCCAGCATAGGGCGATGTAGCCGTAATTTCAAAAACACTGTTCATGTGAGAGCAGTAAACTTCTTCGGTAGACACGAAAGTATCAAGATAATCTTGATCTTCAAAATCCTCGTACATAATTCTTGCAGCCGCCTCCACACTCCCTCCCCAAACCAAAAAAACTATCCCGAGCGAACAAACAAAAATCAACCATTCAAATTTATAAATAAAATTACGGTTTTTTTGTTTGTTTTGAAAAAACATAAACAAGACTTAAAATTTTATATAATCGCAAAAAATATGACTTTATTCCGAAATCAATCTCCGCACTTTTTCTTGTATGGAAAACATTTTTTTGCCATGTTGAAAACCTAAAAGATGCAATACTCCGTGGGAAACTATTTCAGACAATTCACTTTTAAATAAACGGCTCTCCGTATTTTTAATTTTAGCATTTCTTTTGATATAAGCACAGCAAATTATCAATTCTCCCAAAAAAATATCTCTTTGTTTTTCTTTTGAAAGATCTTTTTTGTTTTCATAATTGGACACGGAAAGGATATCGGTGACTTCATCTTTGCCGCGATATTTTTTATTTATTTTCTTTATTTCTCCCCCCGACACAGAAGCTAAGCTTAAAAACAATTTTTTCTTCTCTAAAAAAGAATATCCGGAAAGTTTAACCGTACTAAAAACAACTTCCTTCAGAAAATCTTCAGAAGGAAGTCCCGGTTTCTTCTCATTGATTTCCAAAAGCACTTTCATTTTTTTGATTTCAGAAAATCCATAACAATTTGTCTTACCGTATTTCCATCCGCCTTCCCGCCCATTTTCTTCATAGCCAAACCCATAACTTTTCCCATATCCGCTTCCGATTCAGACTTCGTTTCAGCCACAATTTCTTTCACGATATTTTTTATTTCCTCGGAACCCAACTGCTCCGGCAAATAGCCGGAAACAATTTTTAGCTCCTGCTCTTCCTTCTCCGCCAAATCATTTCTTCCGCCTTCCCTGTATTGTCTGGCGCTTTCCTTGCGCTGTTTGACAAAACGAGCGATTATTTTTAGAACTTCTTCATCACCAATCTCACCGCTTTCTCTTCCTTTTTCAATTTCGGCATTTTTAATCATACCGCTTAAAAGTCGCAGGGTTTCTCGCTTAACTATGTCATTGGCTTTCATTGAATCTTTAATATCGTTTTGTATTTTTTCTTTAATTTTCATATTTTCATTTACGTAACACAAATGATACAAATATATATTTAAACAATGCGGATATATAAATTAAAAATTCGCATATTTGTAAATTTGCATAATATTTGCTTATTTGCATCACCATTTACACTAATCCATCTTTTTCTTAATATCTTTTAGAGCTTCCTCGTCAAACTTTCCCATCTTTTTCAATTTATCTATCTCTTTTCTTATTTTAATTTTATAGAGAGCTTCTTTCCTTTTTTTCATTTTGCTTTTTTCTTCTGTTTGAAAACGATTTTTTCGAGCATGCATTAAAATTCGGCTCTGTTGGACCCGGCGGGAAAATCTCCTGATTAAACTTTCTGAAGTTTCCTTGTCTTTTTTTCTTACATTTATCATTTAAAAACCTCCTTTCTCCAGTTAACTGATAACTAGCAACTGACAACTTATAACCCATAAAAGTATTTCATATTGCAATTTGTAAGTTGTAAGTTATTAATTATTAGTTATTAATTATTATTTATTAGCCGTTAATTATCAGTTGTCAGTTGTTAGTTGTTAGTTGTTCCGTTATTAGGCCGGTCTTATTTCTTCAAATAATTTTGTCCCTCCGATAAGATGCAAATGAATATGCGGAATTTCCTGTCCTCCGTTCTTTCCTACGCGAAATAGCAGTTTATACCCATCTTCGGATATTTTCAAGTCCCGGGCAATATTTTTGGCAGTTAGAATTATTTTTCCGGCCAAATCAACTTCTTTTTCAGTCAAGTCATTGATTGTCTCAATATGTTTTTTGGGAATAATTAAAACATGAACCGGAGCCATAGGATGAACATCTTTAATAGCCATCACTTCATCGTCTTCATATATTATATCTGCCGGTATTTCTTTTTTCACGATCCTGCAAAAAATGCACATAAAAATAAATTTAATTCCAAAATTACAAACTCAAGACAAATTACAAAAAGCGAATTTTATTTCAGAGACAGATTGGTATTGAGTCGGAAAAATTCAAAATGATTTTGAACTTATTTTAAAGTTATCTTTATTGATGGCGCTAAAAAGCCATGATTTATTTTTTATGTCATCCTGAACTTGCCTGCCTGTTCGGTAGGCGGGTTTCAGGATCTAATTCATATTATGGTTTATTTTAGA
>JAGYNK010000120.1 GCA_018400055.1 Candidatus Moraniibacteriota bacterium | reverse complement strand
TTAGTAGTAGACGGCGGCTGGACTTTGCGTTAATAAATCTATACAGATGTGTAATCCCCCATATTTCCTTTAGCATGTCTAACACGCGCGGGTAATCTAAAGTTTATTGCAAAACTTCTTTTTTGGAAGAAATTTGGAGGTAAATACTGTCAGGTGCCTCAAGCCGTAGCGGAGTGGAGACAAAAACGCAGCGTTGCACGGAAAATTTTTGATTTTACGGAGAGTAAATTTAACATTTCTTATAAACTCTTTATTCATTTTAACTCAGGAAAATTTTCCGATAAAAAATTATAGGCTTCAGGAAATTTTTTCTTTAAATATTTTTGGCAAGTAGTCATCAATCTTATTGCTTCAGCAAATTCCTCTTCATAATTTACACTATTTCCATGAATACCTTCCGAATATTTTCTAGAATAATAAGTTAAATTTCCAATAGAATTAATAATTTCTTTCCATTTATTTTTTTTCCTATTATTCAATAAATTGGTGTAAAAGTTATGACCTACTTCATGTGCTATTGTCCCAAGTTTATAAACGCACATTTTTCTATTTTCATCTACGTCTTCTAAATATTCAAAATTCCTTAGATTTTCATCTGTAAAGCTATAGATTTCAATAGGCGCAGAATGAAACAAGCCAATCCTATTAGAACTTCCCCGATTAACGGCTCTTGTTTTATACAAAGACAAATCTCTAAATTTTTTCTTCCATTTAAAATATTTATCCAGTGGTAAAAAATAAATTTTACCTAATATAGAGACGTCTACTATATCCGGTAAGTAAGTTATTTTTGATATTAATGCTTTATTAAGTAAACCATCCGGAAATGCTTTTTCTAAAAATTTATGGATTCCAGAAAAATCTTTATCTTTCTCGAATCCTTCTAATTCTATACCGTTAATTTTTTGTTGTTCAATTGCAATTTTTAAACTTTTAACTCTTTCATCATCTCTCTTAATTTCTCTAATTATATCCCAAAAGACCATTGCTTTTTCGTCCTCTGTCTTCGCTTGATTAGCATAGCTACTAATATCAAAATTTCCCTTGGAAAAAACTTCTAGAATCTTCTCAACTTTATTATCAATATTAGCATTGGCATCTCCGCTAAAAAATTTTTCTATCGCTTCTTCATATTCTTCTACGTAGTCATCTTCACTTCTCATATCAAGAAGATCCTCTATCTTCTCCTCATTTTTTATATCCTCTATGCTTAACTTTTCTATCCTAGTATTTAAATATTTACTACAAGCGTTTTGCCCGATTATTTCTTTTTTATCTTTTTTAAATGTTTCCAATTTTTCAATCATGATGAGTTTTAAAAATTAAAAACATCTTAGTTTTAGATCCAGCGCCTTACTCTTTTTTTATAATCAGTATATTCCTCGCCAAATTTATTTTTAAGATACTTTTCCTCCATTGGAATAAAAATACTCTCTGTAATAATGATAAAAACTATTGGGAAGATAAAAGTAAGTATTGAACCAAGAAAAATCGCCGTCCCAAGAAGAATAGAAGCCATTCCAAGATACATCGGATGCCTGCTTATTTTAAATGGCCCATTAGTAATAAAGAAGTTTGGTATTTTATGAGGTTTTACTGTTGTCTGTTTTTTCTTAAAAAGCGAATCCGTCCAAAGATTTATTACAATCCCAAAAATAACCAGCGCTATTCCGATATAATTGTAAGGAGAAAAAGTAAATTTAAATATTGGTAATATAAAATGAAATCCTATTGATAAAAGCAATAAAGCCATAAAAAAAGTCGGTGGCATAATTCTATTTCTCTTTTTCTCCATGTATTTATTATAATTACTCATAAAATATCCAATCTGCTAAACGAAGCTCAAATGTTTTCTTGCCGTCTACAATTTTTTGAAAATATTCCGGCCAAACTTTTTTTCTGTGTTTCATAAAATTTAGAACAA
>JAGYNK010000119.1 GCA_018400055.1 Candidatus Moraniibacteriota bacterium | reverse complement strand
AGCTCGTCAAGATTTTCTTGACTTTGACAAAAAAATAATAGAAAGGAGGTAAGCAAAATGAAGAATGTGGAAGATATTGCGATATACAAGTGGTCAGAAGTTAAATCTGTAGCGAAAACAAAAACAGAATTTGAAGTTATTACTGACGTTGATTCCTCTTTAGAATATGAAGTCAAAAGGTGGCCGCATAATCTGGCTTTTCCCTTGATTTGGATGTTAACCCTTTGGGTTATATTGAAAAAAACCATTTTATCTTTAAGGGGTGTTATACCCCGAACAAATACTTGGTGGGTTGACGGCTTAAGTCAAGAATGTCGCCAAATCAAAGAAGGATCAGGATCCTGGAGAGCCCTTAATATTGCTTATAACCATCAGTTTGGTAAGAGTGGCTTTCGGGGAAAGATCGAAGATTTTTGGCTGAAAATGCTGAATGGTCAGGCAGTACGTAATCGTTTGCGATTAGTCAAAAGAGAGATGAAGAAAGCCATCAGAGAAGTGGCTGAAAAAGAAAGGGAGGTCAGGTTGCTTTCAATCGCCAGTGGATCTGCTCAAGCAGTGGTTGACGTTATGTCTGAATTGAAAAATGAAGTAGACATTAAAGCTGTTCTTATTGACATGGACAACACAGCCATAGAATACAGTAGAAGCTTGGCCCGAGAAAAAGGAATAGAAAAACAAATGACCTTTATTAAGGGTAGTGCAGTAAATCTTAACGGAATTACCAATGGGTTTCGGCCTCAGATTGTCGAAATGATTGGCTTTTTAGACTATCGGCCCCATAATAAGGCTGTTAGCTTGATAAAAAGAATTTATAATTTTCTGCCATTAGGCGGAAAGTTGCTAACCTCCAATATATGTCCCAACCAGGAGCAATTGTTCTTACAGTGGCTCTTTGATTGGAGCATGATCTATCGGCAACCCGAAGAACTGGTGCAGGTTATCGCCGAGAGCGGTTTCCATTTAGAGGCTTGTCTTTTTGAACGCGAGCCTTTGGAAGTTTATACTCTGGCAATCTGCCAGAAAGTTGCCTAACCCCCTTGAAGAATGTATAATAAATGAATTATTCTTCAAGGGGTTTTTACTTCTCATTTATGAATTTTTATATTTTAAGTCCTCTTATTATTGCCATTACCAGTACTTTTCTGGGAACTATTGCCTATTTTAAAAATAGGCAAGGTAAGATTAATCAAGGATTTGGCTTCTTTAGTCTTGCTGTTTCTTTCTGGAGTTGGAGCTATTTCTTTTGGCAAATTGCTGATAACGCCGAGGATGCTCTTTTTTGGTCTAGAGCACTAATGGCTGGAGCTATTTTTGTTCCTGTTAGTTATTTGCATTTCGTTCTGGCTTTTTTGGGCCAAATTAAAGAAAAGAAAAAAATCCTTATTTTTAGCTATTTTCTATTTTCTGTTTTTTTAATTTTAGATTTTACTCCTTTATTTGTTAACAGAGTTCAGCCGGAACTTTTTTTTGATTTTTGGCCTAAACCCGGAATTGCTTATCATCCGTTTTTGTTAATGTGGTTTTTATATTTTATCTATGCCATTTATCTTTTACTTTCAAGTTATCGGGATTCTTTTGGGATTAAGCGTACTCAAATTAAATATGTTCTATTGGGGATACTTGGAGCGTTAACGGGGGCTTCAACCAACTACTGTTTATGGTATGGGATTCCAATACCGCCTTTTGGCAATATTACGGTTTTGCTTTATGTAGGAGCTACGGCCTATGCCATTATCCGCTATCGACTGATGGATATTAGATTAGTTCTAGGACGA
>JAGYNK010000118.1 GCA_018400055.1 Candidatus Moraniibacteriota bacterium | reverse complement strand
TTAATCATATATCTAGACTATTAGAAAAAATTCTTCTAGTCTAGAACCTATCTATTATTCCGTTTTCCACATCACTGGAAACTATTTCGCAAGGCTTTTCATTGTAAAGGCAAGTGTTCCCGGCGGAAAAAGCGGAATTATCCGTGTTCCAGCCTATAAGATTGAAATTATCCTTGTCATATTCCACAATCGCCCTAACCGCCACTACGTCGTTATTTTGAGTGTCCAGTATAATATCTAGGGTGAAAGTTTCTCCAGTAATAACATTTTGAGTGGAGGGATCCAAACTTAAGATAGCCGCCTCTCCTTCCGCCTCTGAGATTGTCTGCAAATTTAAAGCCGCTCCCCAAATCATAGCGCTTACTGATCCGGCAATAAAGGCTATAAGAAAAACTCCTTGCCAAGTTTTTACCTTGGTTTTTTTAATTAAAGTGAAAGTTTTACTCCATTGTGAATAAGAACTCTCCGCGGCCTCATCTATAGGTCTTTTGTTTTTTTCTTTTTCTTCCCCCTCTTTTTGTATTTTGTCCATATGTAATTATTATTATTTTAAAACTCTAAAAATTTTAAAACAAGGATTGGGAGAAAACTAGGCATTATTTATCAAATTAATGACATCTGCCAAAGCGATTATGCCAACCAGAGAATTATTTTTGTCGGTAACCGGCAATAAGCTAAGATTATTTTTTTGAAAAATACTCACCAGTTCGGCTATTCTGGCTTCCGGAAAAACTGATATGACTTTTTTTGTCATTATATCTTCAGCGGCAGCATTGATTATTTTTTTAAATTTGTTTTTTGATTCGCCGGAAACTTTTTTCCCAATTTGCAAATCCTTCATAAAGTTAACATAAGACGGTAGATGAATATTTAACGGGCTTTTGGTGAAAAAATCCGTTTCGGTTATGATGCCAACCACTTTGTTTTTATCAATCACCGGAACGCCATGAATTCTGTTCTTTATTAAAATATCAGCCACTTCGTTCACCTTGTTTTTAGGTGAAACAAAAATAACTTCTTTTGTCATTATATCTTCAACTTTCATAGCATTTAAGTTCAGCGCTAATTTTTATTTAATAATTTACTGGTTTAATTATACAACTATTGATATTGGCTGTCTAGTTTGCTATTATTGTTTTATGGGCAATTGAAGTTAATTAAATTTTAACATTTTTTTAATTATGCAATCAAAAAATAATAAGAATGAAAAAAAGAACGAGGTTTGTGTGATCGGATTGGGCTATGTGGGATTACCCTTGGCCGTAAGATGCGCTTTGAAAGGATATAAGGTTTACGGATTAGAAAAGGACGAGAAAAAAAATAGAAAGATTAATTTCGGAAAAAGTCCCATTAAAGAAAAGTTTTTAGATGATAATTTATCCCGTTCCGGTTTGAAAGCTTATTCTGATAATAAAATTATCCGTAAAGCGGACATCGTCATTGTTTGCGTTCCTACCCCCGTGGACAAAAATTTCTTTCCCGACCTTGAACCTATCAAAAAAACGGCTCAGGCCATTTCTGAGAATTTAAAAAAGGGACAGCTAATTGTTATTGAATCCACTATTAATCCGGGCGTATGTGAAGAAGTGATAGAGCCTATTTTCAGAGAAGCCGGCTATATCGTAGGAAAGGATTATTACCTGGCTCATTGTCCGGAAAGAATTAACCCCGGTGATCCCAAATGGAATATAACCAACATACCTCGCGTGATTGGCTCTTTTAATAAAAAAGGTTTAACTCCGGCTTTAAAATTTTACCGGAGCATCATTGACGCAGAGATTTATCCCATGAATTCCATTAGGGAGGCCGAAGCGGTAAAAATCGTGGAGAATTCTTTCAGAGACATAAATATTGCTTTTGTAAACGAATTAGCTAAATCTTTTGATAAAATGGGAATTGACACAAAGGATGTAATAAAGGGAGCATCCACCAAACCTTTCGCTTTTATGCCCCATTGGCCCGGTTGCGGTGTGGGCGGGCATTGTATTCCGGTAGACCCTTATTATTTAATTGAACGAGCCAAATTATCGGGATTTGATCATGAATTTCTAAAAATTGCCAGAAAAGTAAATAATTCTATGCCCGCCTATACGGTTGAGTTAATGCAAGACGCTCTTAATAAAGTAAAATTACCATTAAAAGGAACCAATGTGGGAGTTCTGGGACTTTCCTATAAAGCCAACGTGGATGACCTCAGAGAAACTCCTTCTTTAAAAATAATAGAAAGGCTTGAGGAACATGAGGCCAAGGTTTTGTCTTTTGACCCTTACTTTCCTAAAATGTCCTCCGTCAATAATTTGGAAGCGCTGCTCAGAAAATCAGAAGCTCTCATATTGGCAACCGACCACAATGAGTTCAAGGAAATAAAGCCCGAAAAGCTGAAAAAATTAAAAATCAAGGTTATTATTGACGGAAAAAATTGTTTGGATGGAGAAAAAATGAAAAAGTTTGGTATAATTTACAAAGGAATAGGAAGATAATAATGTTATAAATGTTGAAAATGTTCTATCGCTTCGCTTGTTCTAATTGTTAAATTCTAATATCTTCAACCTAACAATTAGAACATCTTGAACAACTAGAACAACTAGAACATTCATGTTTCATTTGCTAAAATTTATAATTTGGATAGTCGGTTTCTTGGTGGTATCTGTTTTTGTGCTGGAATATTTCGGCTACGAGCTAAACCGCCATTATTTTAATGAGAGTAAAGAGGAATGCCAAAAAAGATTAAAAGATTGCCAGAACGAGCTTATTCATCAAGGCATAGACAATGCTCAATGCAATTTTAACTGCGTAGATCCAAAATTAATCATTAAGAAGAAGTGAACCCCACGAATTTACAAATCAAATACAAATATCTATAACTAATTTGTAGATTTGTAATAAATTTGTAGATTAGTGGTAACATCGCAATGAAACTAATCATAAATCTTCCCGCTTACAACGAGGAAGAAAAAATTGGAGAAACCATCAGAAGAATTCCTCGCCATTTGGAAGGATTCGGCGAGGTTTTTGTTCAAGTTATCAATGACGGATCCAAAGATAAAACCGTTCAGGTCGCCAAAGATGCCGGAGCAGATTTTGTTTTTTCTCATAAAGTTAACCGTGGAATCGGAGTAACTTTCCGAACGGCAGTGGAAAAAGCTTTGGAAAACGGCGCGGATGTTATGGTGAATATGGATGCTGACGGACAATTTAATCCCAAAGATATTTCTAAACTTATCCGGCCCATTCTTAATGGAAAAGCGGATTTAATAAGCGCCAACCGTTTTGGAAAACATCAAGCTAAAAATATTCCGTGGATAAAAGATTTCTTGAATCGGGCAGCCGCTGGAATTATCGGTAAATTTCTTAATTATAAAATAAACGACCTCACTTGCGGATTCAGAGCTTATAATAAAGAAACACTTTTACGACTTAACCTTCCGGGAAATTTCACCTATACGCAGGAGGTAATCATTGACGCTATCGGAAAAAATTTAAAGGTTGCTTGGGTGCCTGTTGAAGTAACTTATTTTCAAGATCGTCAGTCACGAGTGGTAAAAAGCGTTTTTCATTATATCAATAACAGCGCCAGAATTATTCTTAAGGCTATCCGCGATGTTCGGCCGATGAAATTTTTCGGAATTCCCGGAGTAACTTTGCTGTTAATTTCATTCTTGCTTTTGGCTGTCTTTGTCGGTTTTTATATTCAAGAATTCAAAATTTCTCCTTACAAAAACTACCTTTTTTTGTCTGTTGCTCTTTTGTTGGTCGGCATGCAATTTCTGATATTTGCTTTTATCGCCGATATGATTAAGACCAACAGAAAAATAACCGAAAATCAAATATACTGGACAAGAAAAGAAAAATATAAAAAGCAATGAAAATTTTATTTATATCTCGCGCTTATCCTCCGGTTTTGGGCGGCATTGAAAATCAGAATTATGAAATTGGCAAAGCGCTTTCCGAAATAGCGAAAGTTAGGATTATTTCCAACGCTTATGGAAAGAAATTTTTGCCCGTTTTTTTCCCCTATGCTTTATGCAAAGCGTTTTTTTTACTGCCCAAATACGATATTTTACTTTTGGGCGACGGCGTTTTGGGAGTTATAGGCTGGCTGTTAAAAATATTCCATAAAAAACCGGTTATATCCATAGTTCATGGTTTGGATTTGACTTATGAATTACCACTTTATCAAAAATTGTGGGTTGGGTTTTTCATTAAAAAATTGGATAAATTAATTGCGGTGGGACACCAAACCATCAAGGAAGGAGTGATCAGAAAAATACCCGAGGAAAAATTCGTTTTTATTCCCAATGGCGTGGATGCAGAAAAAATTAAAAAATGCGGGTCTGGAGAAATTTTTAAATTAGCCGCCAAAGAAAAATCCAAGGGTCATAAAATTATTTTAACTCTTGGACGATTAGCCAAAAGGAAAGGAGTGGCTTGGTTTATAAATAATGTAATGCCGCAGCTAAATAAAAATATCATTTATTTGATTGCCGGAAAAGGAGAAGATAAGGAAAATATAAAAGAAGCCATTATAAAAAACGACTTGCAAGATCAGGTAAAAATTCTCAGAAATATTACCGACGAGGAAAAATTAAAACTTTATAGCGGAGCTGATATTTTTGTCCAGCCTAATATAAAAATTAAAGGCGATATGGAGGGTTTTGGTCTGGTAGTTTTGGAAGCGGCGGCTTGCGAAATTCCCGTCTTGGCTTCAAATTTGGAAGGATTACAAGACGCTATCCAGAATGGTAAAAACGGATTTTTAGTGAAACCTTACGACAGCGAGAGTTACAAGAAAAAAATAGAATATCTATTAAACGACGACGAGTTTAGAAAAAAATTCGGTCAAAGAGCCAGACAGTATGTTATTGAAAAATATAGCTGGAAAAAAATAGCAGAGAGATACTTAAAGGAAATAAAATTGGTAATTGATAATCCGGACAAAACTTCGATTTAATCAACGTTTTTTATTTTATGGATTTGGTTAATTTTTTGCAGGATCAAATTTTATTTTATATTTCCATAATTTTGGTTTTATTTTTACCGGGATATTTTTTGTTACTGGCTGTTTTTGGCAAGAAATATTTTTCCAGTTTGGAAAAATTTGTCATTTCTTTCGGACTAAGCATCGCTTCGGTAAATTTTTTAGTAATTCTTTTGGTGAAAGCAGGATTTTCAATTACGCGAACTTCTATAGTAATAACAATTCTATTATTTTCAATTATTTGCTGGGTAATAAAAAATAATTTTAAATTTCGAATTTTTAATTTCAAATCAAATATTAATGACCGAATTTCTAATGATAAAAAAGGGATTAATAATTCAAAATTAAATAATTCAGAATTTAATCAAAATTCAAAATTACTACCTCACCGGCAGGCAGGCAAAATTCAAAATTCTACAATTTTAATCATTCTTCTGCTATTTCTAACCGTTTTTATTAAAACAGCTTATTTAAAAGACAGTGTTTTTCCCACTTCTACTGATCTTGGTCACCATATGTATTGGTCAAAAGTTATTTCAGAAACCGGACAACTGCCCGTTTATGAAAAAAATGAGATTATAGAAGTTAAAGAAAATTATCAAATAAGCGATCCTCAGCCTATTGCAGATTTTATTATAGGAGAGCATTTAATTTTTTCCGCCATAAATTTGATTTCCGGAATAAGCTTCGTATCTTATTTTCCGTCCCTGATATTGTTTTTAATAAATATAATGGGGATATTGGCAGTTTTTATTTTAGTCTTAAGACTTTTTGAAAATAATAGAATTTTTGCCAGAAATACTGCTACGCTAACTCTTTTATTACTCGGCCCTCTTTACGCCATCGCCTCTCCCCAAGCTAAATTCATTAGTGGCGGAGTGATCGGAAATGTTTTGGGAAATCTTTTTATCCCCTTGTCATTATATTTTTACTTGCGCGCTTTAAAAGAAAAAAATCCTTGGTTTTTGTCCGCCGCTTTATTTTTAACCGCCGTGATTTTTTATTCGCATCATTTAAGCGCTTTTATTTTTATGTTTATTTTCGCTTTTGCGTTCACGGTATTTTTTGTTTTTAATATTAAAAATATCGCGCGTTATTTTAAAAGTTGGATGAAATTAATTCTTACTGCTCCCGTAATTTTTTGCGGCTTACTGGTTTTGATTTTCGGATTATGGATTTATACTCCCGCTTACATTCAAAGCAGCGCCGTAGAAACAGCTGTCGGAGGACCATCCAAGACTACTAGAGCCGGATTAACCTTTTCCCAAATGAAATTTTCAAGCGGAGAAATCAGAATGGCCTTGGGAATTTTAGGACTTGTCTTGTTGGCAATAAGCCGCCGGAGAAAAAGTTACGCTCATTCAATCGCTCTGGGCTGGCTAGCCGCTCTACTGGTTATGTCTTTGAAGCCCCAATGGCTTTATCTGGATATTCCATCCGGACGGATAGCCAATTATATTTCTTTTCCTCTGGCTATTTCCGGCGCTTTCGCTTTGGCTTGGCTGTTTTTCAGCGCTAAAAATTTAAAAAAAAGGAAATATTATATTTCCTCAAACTATCTTTTCACGGCTTACGGCTTACTGATAACGTCCCTGTTCATTGGAGGATTTTATGACAATTCCCTTTCATTAAGTGAAGGGAGTGACACAGAAAAAGCTATGCAAACTTTCCGTGTTTCCGAATAC
>JAGYNK010000117.1 GCA_018400055.1 Candidatus Moraniibacteriota bacterium | reverse complement strand
TTGAGTTGAATAATCCTTATTGTTCTGAGTTGTAATTTTATCCTTGCAATCTTGGGAACAATTTTCGGAAGTTTCGCTAGGTACGCAAGGAGAAAAATTATTACTGCAATCATTGCAAAACCCGTCTCCGCATTCAGCCGCTTTGCATTGTCCGTTAACACAACTCCACTGACTGCTTCCTCCACAATCTGAAGCGCTAGAACAACTAATTCCAACACCACTAGAAGCACTGGCACAATCTGACAAATCAGTTAAGCAGCTAATGGATATATGACCCAACTTTGTATCCTCGGGAGAATAAAAAGCGGCATACCAAACGGATTTTTCCGGCGTAGGTTTATTGACTTCCAACATTATTCCCGTATAACCTCCACCCACACTTCTTATGTAAGAATCTTCATATTCCGCCGGCTTAGAAATTACCCAGCCCCATACGGTTGGATTATAACTAACCTGTTGCCAATTCACCCCATCAAATCTCGTGTCAGCAACAGACTTCATATAATTAATTTCTTCCACGGTTGGCGGGCTTCCGCGCTTCAGCACAACACTTCTCGCTCCGCCAGTGTTTGCGTAAGGAGTACCTATAATTTGTATGGGATGCTGTTCATCTGAAATACATCCGACAAATTTGTAATACACCGGTACACCGGCAGAACATTCCACATCTTTTTCTTGATAACCGCTTTCTACCAAAGGAATATCATCATCAGGCACTATCACATCGCCTCCCGCTCCGGAATTGGAATTATCTCCGCTTCCGTCATTCCCGCTGTTTCCACTCCCATTGTCAGAACTCCCTCCACAATCCTGTGAACAATTCGCCGATTCCGCTGCCGGACTAAAACCGTCATCATTGCAAATTCCATCTCCGCATCTGGCTTTTTGGCATTGATTATTCAAACATGACCAGCTTCTTATATCGCCGCAATCCTCGCGAGTATTGTCCTCGCCTCGGCAATAATTATCCGGAAGACTTTTGTCTAAAACATTAAACTCGCTGATTTCATAACTGCCATCTTTAAAACACTGCCCGACAATTTTTTTAATTTTATCGTCTTCTTTAATATCGCTAAATTTAACGCTTTTAAAATTTCTAACTACTTTTTTAATTTTACCGCTATTAAAAGTAGCTTGGTTAAAGAGGTTTACTAAATCACCCTTCCAACATTCAACGTTTTTCACTTGGGAAGAATAAATGGTAATGTCCGTATTGACTATTCTGGAAACATATCCGTCATTAAGCTCAAAATTTTCAGCTTCGCGTTTCAACCAAAATAAAATATCAGAAAAAGATCTGTCGCTATGGTATGCGCCTTGTATATCCTTAATTTCATCCGCCATGGTCACCTCGGAAAAATCTATATCAACGCCCAAGGCGTTAAGAATAGGATTGTCGGAATGCCCCCCCGCCCTTATTTGGCTTATGATGTTTTTATTCACCTTAAAACTGTAAATCGGAGTCGGAATAGCCTCTAATTCATCCGCTAGTTTTCTTTTTTCTCCCAAAAAAAGAAAACTAAAAGGCACAGAGATTTTATTTATATCAATAACTAAACCATCCTCCTCCACTTTTTTTAAATCGGCTCTTAAATTAAATGTTACCGAGGCATCTCCCGCCGCGAACACAAAACTAAAAGAAAAAAACAGTATCAAAGTCAATGCGCCGAAAATTAACTTTTGATACATTTTAACCATATTTTTGCTTTTAATAATTAATTAACATTTAAACCTAATCTACAACCTTATTATTTTATTACTTGCAACTTACTACCATTATTAGTAGAATGGTAATCTGTTGCAAGTTGAGAATTTCCGGTTTTTAATTATCCCTGATTACTAGTTACTTATCACTAGTTACTGAAAGTTTCGTGCGCTCTAAAATTTCCTGATTAACTAACTTTGCATCCCGTCCGTATTTCAAACGGGAAAGCTCCTTGAAACTTTCCGCTATTTTTTTATCTCCCGTAACCGGCGGATATGTCTTTATGTTAAACGGTTTGCTTAATTCATTATTGATCAATAATTTAACAAAACAATTGTAATTATCCACATTCACCAAATCATTCACCCCGAAAATCGGTTCAAATTGTTTCTCTAAAAATTCCGCATCCTCCGATCCCACTCTAAAGGAACAGAGCGATCCCACATTTCCGAATACTGCCTTGGAAATCTCCTCGCTTAATTGTCCGACAAACTGATGCGCGATAATGAGATTTAGGCGGTATTTTCTGGCCTCGGACAAAATCTGAGAAATGGAATCCGTAGTCACATTCTGAAACTCATCAATATATAAATAAAAATCCTTGCGCTCTTTTTCCTCCATATCCACACGAGACAAAGCCGCCATCAAAATTTTCCCGACAATTATCATCCCCAACAGATGACTGTTAATCTCGCCGATTTTTCCCTTGGAAAGATTAATCAGAAGAATTTTTCCCTCATCCATAATTTGGCGAAAATCCAAAGTGCTTTTCTGCTGGGCAATAATGGGACGCATCATATCATTGGAAATAAAAGTGGTAAGCTTGGAAGTTACATAAGGAACTATATTCGCCAGCGCTGCTTCTCCTCCCGCCTTCTCCGCTTCTTTAATCCAAAAGTCTTTTACTACGGGATTATTGCAATGCTCCAATTTCATCCGGCGAAAATCTTCATCCGCCAAAACCTTGGGAATTTCCATGAGCGTTGAACCGGATTCGGGATGCTCCATAACTAAAAGCATGGCGTTTCTCGCATATTGCTCAAACATCGGTCCGCCGGTTTGCTTTAAATCATATAATTTGTCAAAAATATTTATCATTTCGTTTATCACGAAACTTTTTTCTTCCGGTAATTTATATTCCAACATATTCAAACCAAACGGGCGCTCCGTATCCGAAGGATCAAAAATAATCACATCTTCAGCTCTTTCTTTGGGAATAGCGGTTAAAATATCCTCTATGGAATCGCCATGGGGATCAATAAAACAAAAACCTTTGCTGTTCTTCGCGTCTTGCTTGGCCATTTCCTGTAAAAAAGCTGATTTACCTGTTCCGGTTTGTCCAATCGTGTATAGATGACGGCGGCGATCATCATCAGCCAACCTAATTTCCGTTTGACTTCCTCGATAATCGCTAAAACCCAAAAGTATTCCCTTTTGTGGAATATTGGTGGGAGGCGAAGCAGAATTTGATTTCAACCATTTTATTTTAGGCGTTTCAGTGGTGGAAATAGGCACATGAAAAATACTGGCAATTTCTTCCGTATTTAATATAATCGCTTGCTCTCCGTTAAAATTCCTAAAAATATAATCAAAGGCGAATTTTTTATTTTTAGTTCTTTCCTGAATGACAAAATGATTGATGTCGGAATTTTCAAATTGGGAAAAAGCATTCTCCATATGGGATAAAATTTCGTCCGCTCTTTCTTGACTCTCCGCGGAAGCCAGCAGCCTGACATTAACCCTGAAGCCGGTCTTGTTTGATTTGCCTTCAATGGATTTTATTAATTCTTGCTCCTCGGGAGTAAGCTGAATGGGATCTTTCTTGAATTGCTGACCCATTTCCTTATTTTTATTGGCCGTTGCCGAACTCATCAAAGCTCCCGCCACTCCCTTACCCATTTCTTTGGCCGCTTTCCTCATAGCAGATTTAGGTTGGACTTCTTCCAGTTGTTTTCCCTGCTGCATCTTATGAGCGATAGACCTCCCCAATGTCCTCCAACTGTCCTCCGCCGGACAAAGTATTAATTGAATAACTGCTCCCTCCTCCACCGTCTGAAGCTTGCTTAGAGCGTTGGAAATTTCATTCAAAGGATCGGCGTCCATTTGTTCGTAAGTCTTTATGGGAAGAGCGTATTTATTTTTTAATTTCAAAACCGCCGCCGCCGTAAAACTGCCCGGAGTGAAAATGGTATAATCGGAAACTTTTTCAACAGAAGCGTTAGGAAAAAAACTGTGTATCTGTTTTTCCGCCGCCTCGCGAAATTTCTTGGGCACGGCCAAATAAAAAAATATTTCCTCACTATCGGCCGGATTGGCAATCTCAAAAGAAAGGTACGGATCGTCATAAAAAAGCTTATGAAAAAAAGATTTTTTATTTTTATTTTAGCCAAACTTATTAACAAATGTTCCATGGCTCCAATTTCCTCTTTCCATCCTTCCCTGTCTCCGCTTTCCGTTCCCGTTTTTTTCAATTCCTTGGAAACTTTAATCACTTCCAAATCCATATTCACAGAATAATTCACCTGGGCGCGAAATCCCAAAAAACTGCGCAATATCAAATAAGCGCCGCTTGCGAAAGACAAGAGCGATAAAATAACAGCCGACGGGATGAGAATTAAATTAAGATCTATCATTGCGTTATAAATTTTCAATTTCTAATTAAAAATTACTAATCAAGCTCCAATTAAAAATGCTTCAAAAAAAATTATTTAGAATTCTTATTTGTTGAATTTACAATCGCATTAAAAATCAAGTTTAATTCTTTCGCTTCTTTCCAGTATGCCCTAACTTCTTCTTTGCACTCCGGATAAGCAACGGCAATCATTCGCAACCAATATTTTGACTCTCTTGATTCTTTTTTGCAAATTCCTATTTTATGCTTAAAATCTTTTCTTGATTCTGCATCATCTGCTTCGCAGTAATTAGCTCCTACGCTGGTAGCCGCTTTAATTAGTTGATTTATTATTGGAAGAGTTGCATGGTTTTGAGAAATTTTTTTACAAAACATAATAATATTTTCTCCAAACTTTGCAGTCCTTTCTTCTAAATCAAATTTCATTTTGTTTTTAGTCATTTAAAAATTAGATATTGATTAGAAATTAGGAATTAGAAATTAGGAATTTTTAATGATTCCTTTCTCTTTTAGCGCTTTGTGAAATTCTTCCGCCAATAACTTATCGTGAAACATATCCAGCGCGTAATTATCCTCCAAATGCTTAGCCACTTTTACCGCGTGAACCACTCCTTTATTCAGAGCCAGATCTATTAAATGCTGAACTTGACTTTCAGCGTCGGTTTTTTGGGAAGCTGTTTCGGCGTCAGACTTAACCTCATCCTCCGATCCCGCTTGTTTCGCCGGCTGTTTCACCTTGGATAAAATTTTGTTATAAGCGCTGTCTTTTTCCGCCGAAATGATTTCACTAGCTGCTTCTTTTTTATTTTCCTCAAAAGCTGCCTCCGGCTTTTCCGAATCATCTTTTTTTTCTTCCGGAGAAAATTTCCCTCCGGCTTGACCGAATTTTTTATCCAACTCCAAATCACTTTCTTCTATTGGTTCTAAATTTGTATCCATAAACATTATTATACGAATTACGAATTTTATGCAAATAACACGAATATGCTAATAATCCCATTCGCATACTTGAGATTTACATAATATTTACGTTATTCGTATTTATTAATTATTCCTTAGCGCTAGAATTTATTATACGTTTAGGAGTTATGTATCTCTGATTAAAATTAACTATTATGCCTAGTTTAAGATTTAACGATTTTAAATACCTTTGCATCTGATTATACTCTTCCCGCCCAATAAATCTTTTGGCCTTAATTTCTAAGACAATTTTATTTTCTATTAAAAAGTCAATTCTATTGCTATTATCTTTAATCAGTCCATTACTTCTTACAGAAAATTCTCTTTTATACTTTATATTTTTACTTTTTAATAACATTTCTATAGCATCACTATATTGCTTTTCTCTGCAATAACAACCTAATTCATTATGAACATTAAAGAATATTCCATTAAGATTATAGGACAATTGAGGATAAATAATCTTTTCTAACCTTTTCGCTGAAAAATTATTAGTAATCATGCTTATTCTATCTTATTGTTCGTATATTCACATTGCACTAGACTATTCGCATATTTGCGTATTTGCATAAATATTTGCGTCATTCGTATTACATTGTTTCTTTCAATTCCTCCTTCAAGTCCGTCACTATTTTTTCCACCATTTTTTCATAATCCGGAATTTTCACTTTTAAAAATTCTTCAATTTCTTCCGGCGTGCTTTTATTCTCCAGCATTTTCTCAAAATGTTTTCGGCCGTCTTCGTCCAATTTATCCACCGTTTCCAAAAACATTTTTTTTAGAACTACCTCACCCATTTTAGCCAGCAACTCCTCTTGCTTTTCTTGCGGCAATTTTTCCAGCCCCAGCTCTTTCATTATAGTTTCTCTAATTTTACTCACGTTTTGATTTTCCATTTTTTTATCTTTAAAAATTATATTTAAATCTTAAGTCTTATGGCTTAAGTCTTATGGCTTCTTGATAGTTGTTCCCTTAACTCATCCAGCGTCCCTCTTTCATATGCTTCTTTCGTAATTTTTATCATCCAAGTTTCCACTGTATCATTACGCGCCGGAATTGCCGCGCTTTCCGGTAATGTTTTTGATACAGCCATTTCTATATTTTCCACTATTTCATTCCCTTTCAATTCAACCGCATGAACATTCTTAACATTATTCCATTCTTCAATATTGCCCGCGCAAATTTTTATAGTCTCGGCCGTTTCCTGCTGTAATACACCGGCCAAATACTTCGCGCTGTCTTCAGGAGAAAAGCTCTTGCTTAAAACGGACGAATCCTCCGGCAAAGTATCCAGATTAACGCTCATTAAAAATTCTTTAATGGATAAATTGCTACTCCCCGGAATATTCACCATTTGGCTTTTAATGAATTCTCCCAATCTGATATGATCCCCCAATTCAAAACTGCCATAAGCTCCATGATGGGGCAGATCCGGCCAGCTTTTATTGGGATTATTAAGTTCATCCAAAAATTTTCCCACTTTCATATCATTGATAGCGCTGTATTCGCGGGGATCCAAACCGAGCGCGTGAGCAATTTTCACCTCCGTCAATAATCTATTTTGCATTTCTGCTGCAGGCGCTTCAACTGACGCTCCCGCCGCCGGAATTTCTACTCCTCCGGGAAATTGACCCGGATAAAGCTTAGCGTATTCCTCCGGACTAATTCTGGCTAATAATTGATCAACCGTTAGACGGCTTGTTTCGGAAACATTTTCCATCTGATTATTGATAAGTTTTGATAATTCAGCATAATCTTTATTATTACCGTATTTCTCTAAAAATTCTTCCACATTAAGTTTATTGACAGCATTATACTCGGCAGGACTTAGTCCAAGCATTCTGGGTATTTCTGTCGGTATATTTGATTGTTCAGCTGTTGCTCCCGCTGTCTGCGCCATTGCTTCCTGCAGTGAAGATTTTCCTTCCAAATTTTGAGTAATGCTTTCCATATCGCCCTTTCCTAGAGATTCCGCTTTATTCAATATATTTTCAATATCGTTTTTATTTTCAAAAATATCGGAAAAATCAATTTTCTGACCAACTTTAATCTTATCAACGTCGGTTAATCCAAAATCTTTAGGATTTTCCGCTATTTTGTCTTTGATAGCGTCAATCAAATAAGTTTTTTTGGCCAAAATTTCTTCCGGCGTTCCAGTCAAGCCCTTAAAATATCCCCGACTTTCCAATTGATTCTCAGCTAATTTCCAAACAGAATCTCCGCTCCTGGCTATTTCAATTCCACCCACCGCTTCAGCATCCAATTTATGTCCGCCCAAAACCTGTTCCACCTGATCCTTTATCGCTTCTTTATTTACACCCGATCCTCCCAAAGCATCAGCTTCCGGATTATGCAAAGCGCCTTCAGCTCCTGCCTTCATTGCTTCCGAATTCACTTCACTGGATCCCTCTAAAGGATCAGTACCATCTTCAAAATCGGGTGAAACATGCATCACATTTTTCATTTCCGGAGTTTCACCGCCAAAATGCTTAGCAACTTCCCCTCCTAAATACCGACCTAACGTACTCATTCCAATGCCTGCGCCGACTCCCATATATTTACGCCATACCCTCCATTGTTTTTCTTTCTGAATTTTACTATCTATCTTTTCTATATTTTCATCTAAAGACTTTTTTAATTTTTCATAATTTACCTCTACTCCTGAATCTAATTCTTCAAATCCAGAGTCTTTAATTTTTTCCACTTCCTTTTCAGCTTTTTTACCTTTCCCTTTTTGTGCCCAGGCTTCAAACATTTGACTAAAACCAACTGATGAAACACCTATAGAAAAAACGCGATAGCCTACCACGATCCCTGCTCCGCCCATAGCTGCCACTCCGCCCACAGTTGACAAAGCAAAGCCTGTACCGGCTATACTGGCGCCAATTAAAAGTTTTTTCTTAAAAGATTGCTTTCTATACCCCTCCATTAACCCGGTAAATCCTTTCATCAATGTTTTTGACCATCCCTTTTCTTGAGCTTCCAAATCAGCACGGAAACTCTCCCTATTTAAACACTCTCCCATTACAAGCCCTTGCGTGGCAATTTCTATATCCTCTTTATCTCCGACATATTCTGAATCAATTACCGCGTCCTTATATTTTTTTAAAGCTTCTTCATATTTATTTTTACATTCCTCCATTTGCCCCTCAAATTCACCCAACCCCACTCTAAATCCAAATGCCCGCGCAAACTTATTGGACTTTTTATCCATCTCATAGTCATTTTTTACATATTCCTCTCTCGCTTTTCTTAGCTCCTCACTTAACATCTCCAGCTTTTCATCGTCAGTTTCTTTCTCGGGGCTAAGTTCTTCTTTGTTTTCTTTTTCGAATTTATCCGCCAATTCTAACTCTGCCACTTCATTAATTTCCTCTTCGGACATTTCTTTTTCAAATTTATCCGCTCCGTTAACTTCTCCCGTTTCTTTCTTTTTATCTTTTTCTCTAATATCATCTGCCCATTTCCCTTCTCCTCTCACTTCCATTTTCTTTAAAATTTCTTCTCTCTTCTCTTCCCGACTATCTTCTTTTTCTTCTATTTTTTTATGTTTGTCCCTTTCCCTAATATCACTAACCCATTTTCCTTCTCCTCTCTTCTTTTCCATTTCATTCAAAATTTTCTCTCTCTTCTCTTCCCGACTTAATTTTTGCTTATCGCCTACTTCTTCCTGCTTACTGCCTGCCTTACCTTCTCCCAGCGCCTTTTCTAAATCCGCATCAAGCTCACTATTAAGTTTCGCATCATCTCTTAATTTTTCCGCTGTTTTTATTGGATCCATTTTTTCCATATTCATATTTTTGTTTTAACTATTTCTTACTATTCAAGTTACGTAATTATTTACGTAAGGCTCTAGACTAGAAGAATTTTTTCTAATAGTCTAGATATATGATTAA
>JAGYNK010000116.1 GCA_018400055.1 Candidatus Moraniibacteriota bacterium | reverse complement strand
TTGCGAGGAGGAACGACGAAGCCTGCCTCGCCGGTAGGCAGGCAATCCCGTGATACTGATGCTGGTGATACTAAATCTGGGATTGCCACGCTTCGTTTCACTGCGCTCGCAATGACAGATAAATTTCCGTGCTTCGCTTCCACCCAAGGTGGACAGGCGCAATGACATTTCGTAATTCAAAGTAATTATAAATTTAGGATGGCATATAGCTTATGACTAAAATCGGAAAAATTATTTATTACCTGTTTTACGCTGTTATATTTCTAATCGCGGTAGGCGTGATATTTCCGCTTTTGCCGATTCCCGGAAATTATCAGCTGTTGACCGTTCTTTCCGGATCCATGGAACCGAAAATAAAAACGGGAAGCGTAGTGGCAGTGAAACCGGCGGACGATTACAAGATAGGGGATATTATAAATTTTGGAAAAAACGAAAAGCTGAAAACGGCTACCACTCACCGCATCCATGACATCAGAATTGAAAAAGGAAATCCGGTTTATATAACCAAAGGAGACGCCAATAACGCGCCCGACACGAAAGAAGTTTCGCCCGAAGAGATAAACGGCAAAGTCATTCTTTCCGTTCCTTTTGCCGGTTATGCCGTCAACGCCGCTCAGAAGCCGCTGGGCTTTATGATAATTATTGTTATTCCGGCAGTAATTATTATTGGGGATGAAATTAAGAAGATCGGGAAAGAAATTAAGGGGATGAGAGAGAAAAAGAAGGAGAAGAAAGAAAATGGTGAAAAGGAAGAAAGGAGAAGCGAAAGTGAGGGAAAGCAAAAATAAATTTATTTGAAATCCAAATTATTGTCATTCCGGAATTTTTCCTCCGCTTCCTGCCTCGCCGGCAGGTCGGCATTTCAGAAAAAATTCCGGAATGGCATAGAGAAAGACAGAAGAAAAATAAAAAAACAAAAATAATTAATTTTAAAAAACAAAAATATGTTAAAGAAAATTCTTATCGCATTTTCAGTCTTGGCGGTAATAGCCATTCTCGCCGTCGCCGCTTTATTTATCTGGACCCGCAGCTCCGCGCCCAAAACGGATAAAGATTTACTGAACCAGCTAAAAGGAGAAGTGGTGTTCACGCGAAGCAATGCGGATTCTGGCTATGAGATATTGAAATATAATTTTCAAGATAAAAGCATTACAAAAATATATAAATGTGATGGTATTTGTGATTATTTAAAATGGTCAGAAGACAAGAAAAAAATAATTTTTTATAAACCTTCCAGTGATGGAACAGATTATATTTATCAAATTACTCCAGAGGGAGAAGATTTACAACTAATTGATAATAAAAAAATATCCATTAAAGATAAATACATACAAGCAGAAAATACTAAAATTAAACAAGGTGATCTATATTTGATTAACGATCAAGAAAAATTGATTTATGATGCTAGATATGATGGCAAATTTTACACAGGGGTATCTCGCGTTTCGTGGAGCCCTGACAAAAAGTATTTAATTTTTATAGATAATCGCTATACTATTTGTATAGCAGATACTAATGGTAGAGTAACCAAATTAACCAATGGCAAAGCCTTTGATTGGAAATATTAAAATTTAAAAGCCATGCTTAACAAGCAAAATTTATC
>JAGYNK010000115.1 GCA_018400055.1 Candidatus Moraniibacteriota bacterium | reverse complement strand
TATAACAAAATAATAAGGAAGTCGGCGAAACTTCTCATACACGCAAACGTTGTGCAAAATAAATTTTTATTTTTCTTTTATGGATTTTAAAGAATTACAAAAAAGGGTCGTAGAAAATGCAATTAACTATGGCCGAAAATATAATGTCAAAATTGATGAAGATTTTGCATTGTTAAAATTATATGAGGAAGTTGGTGAGCTTGCTCAAGCTGTTTTAATTCACCGAAAAAAGAGTCGTCCAGAAAAACACGTTCCTAAAGAAATTTCGAAAAAGGAATTAGCAAAGGAACTAGCTGATGTTGTTGGAATGGCCATAGTTAATGCGCATTTGCTTGGTATTGATTTGGAAGAAGCGATTGATAAAAAGTGGATTAACAAAGAAAAATAAAAATTTACTCAAGGGGGCGGCTGCGCTCTCCTCCCTTTGGTCGTCGGGACACATAACAGGGCTTAAACGAAAAATGCCTCAGCTCATAGAGATCGATATAACTATATGGGGATTGGATAAAAAATTCAATCCCTAAATTATTTTACCATTAGCTTATAATGAAACAACCCAGTTTAAAAATAAATAAGCAATTGGTTTTGCGGCAGCTTGAAAAAAGCGACGCAGAATCGCTGGTTAAGTATGGCAATAATAAAAAAATTGCTGTTTTTTTGAGCGACAGTTTCCCGCATCCTTACAAGGTACCCGACGCCAGAAAATTTATCAGGAACATGCTAAATGAAGCAAGGAAGAAAAAACCAAGGGATATTGTATTTGGCATTGAAATAAGTGGAGAAATTGTTGGTTGTATTGGATTACACAAGATTAAAAATAATCATAAAGCAGAGCTCGGATACTGGCTGGGAGAAAAATTTTGGGGCAGCGGAATTATGACCAAGGCGGTTAAAAAAATATCCGCGTTTGCTTTTAGCAAACTTCAACTTAAAAGAATAGTCGCTTATGTGTTTTTAAATAATAAGGGATCAAAAAGAGTTCTTGAGAAAAGCGGATTTGAGCTGGAAGGAATGGCTAAAAAACACATAAAAAAGAGAAATAGGTTTTTGGATGTTTATCAGTTTGCTAGAACAAAGTAGCTTTTTTAGTGCGGATTTTAAGACATTACAGATTTAAGAATTTTGTAAATTCAAGAACCTAGCCCCTTTGTTTTATGCACACTCTTTTGTCGGTCTTTCTATTTTAATTAAATCATAATCTTCTACATGAGAATAATACTATTCTCAGAAAACCGCCATATGTGTGTACACATTACCACACATTCTTGACTTTTCTGATGTAATGGTGTATACTGTTATTAGAGGTCGGTAAAACGATCTCTAGCAAAAAATGGGTGAAAGCCCATTTTTTGTTTTTAATCATTAAAATAAAAAAAGATGGAAAACCAAAAAAAATGCATCCATTGCGAAAAAAGAGTGAGAGAAGACAAAGAGCAAGAAGAAGCCAGTATGGCAGTGCTTCTGGCGATGGTTCCCTTGCTGGTGTTGTCTTTTTTTGGACAAGTGGGTTTGTTATAAACCCATAAAGTCCGAGTGGAATTTTTTCAGTAAAATGTTAAAATCCATTCAGGACTTCTAATGTTCAAAAAATTCCTCTTTTAAATTGATAATTTTTTTTGAATTTCTAAAAGTTGAACTTTCTAACAAGCGGGAGTTCAACTTTTAATCTTCAATCAGAAAATAAAAATAAAATGAGTTGGTTACTTTTTGCCATTATCGCTTATTTTCTATTGGCGTTTTCTTATGTTTTGGATAAAATTCTTTTAGCGGACAGAATTCCCAAGCCTTCCGTCTATGCTTTTTATGTTTCTTTATTAAGCGCTGTCACCCTGGTTTTAATTCCTTTCGGATTTTGTTGGCAGGGGATTTATTGGACTGCCTTGTCTCTCTTGTCGGGAGTAATTTTTATTTATTCCCTTCTATTTTATTATCTAGCCTTAAAAGAAAACGAAGTTTCCAGAGTAGCTCCGTTAATTGGCGCTATCGTGCCCGTAGTAACTTTTTTAATCGCCCGAGTGTTTTTAGGGGAAATATTAAAAGTTTGGGATTTAGCCGGATTTATTTTTCTGGTTAGCGGAGGTTTTTTAATTTCCTTTGACCTTCCCATAAAATCTTTAAAAATATTTAAAGGATTTCGTTATTCCTTAATAAGCGGAATATTATTGGCCATTGCTTTCAGCCTCTTTAAATATGCTTACGGAACCGGAGAATTTATCAACGGATTTATTTGGACTCGGCTGGGAATTTTTATGGGAGGCTTGAGCCTGTTTGCTTTTTGCACATTCAGGAAAGAAATTATTTCATCTTTTAAAAATTTTTCGCTTAAACGAAAAAGTAGCAGGAAAAGAAGCCTGTCCACTTTCGGACTGTTTATACTTAATAAAGTTTCCGGAGGAAGCTCTTCTATTTTCCTTAATTATGCCATTTTCTTGGGAAGCGTATCGTTAGTCCAAGCGGTGAGCAGCCTGCAATTTGTTTTCATTTTATTTTTAATCAGCCTGGTCTCAATCAAATACCCTAAGATTCTTGATGAAAAGTTATATTTTTGGGATTGGGCGCAAAAAATCGGAGCCATTATTGCAATTGCTGTCGGGATAGTTTTAGTCTCCATTTAAATTTATAGTCCATAACTTATAACCAGCATGATTGTTCCCATAATTACGATCATAATTAACCCATTTCATACAAGAGAAAAGCCTCAAGGAACTTCTTAAAACGGTCGTATGAAGATGTACCTTTTGATTTAAGATATTATAAATTATTAAGTGTGCAAATTTTTAATCTCGGTCTAAATTAAAACTCTTTTTAAAAATCTTCCTTAAATCTCCCCTGCCTACCGGCAGGCAGGATTTTAAAAAAGGGGAGAAAAAAATAAAAACCACAATGCTTAAAAAAATTTTAAAAATCTCACTCTGTATTTCGGGAATAATGATTCTGATAATTTTAATTTTTTTGGCTTATTTTAATATTCCGGTTAAAAGAGCGGAAAACAAAGCGGAGCTGGGTGTTACTTTTTCCAAACGTTATTCCGAGGACATCGGACTTAATTGGAAAGAAAATTTTATCGCCGTTTTGGACGAACTTAAAGTTAGAAAAATAAGAATTCCGGTTTATTGGGATTTAGTTGAACCGAAAGAAAATATGTATGATTTTTCCGATGTTGATTGGCAGCTGGAAGAAGCGGGGAAAAGACAGGCTGAAGTTATTTTAGTCGTCGGACAAAAAGTTCCGCGCTGGCCGGAGTGTTTTATTCCCAATTGGATCGGAGAAAATGACGAAAAGAGAAAAAAGGAACTTCTGGAAATAGAAGAGATTATCGTTAACCGCTACAAAGATAATCCGGCGGTCAAGTATTGGCAAATTGAAAATGAACCCTTTTTGAAATTCGGAGTTTGCCCGCCCATTGACTCCGACTTGCTGGATGCGGAAATAGAAATTGTTAAAAAAGCGGATCCTGAACGCCAAATTTTAATTACCGACAGCGGCGAATTAAGCCTCTGGATATCGGCAGCCAAAAGAGCGGATATTTTCGGTACCACTATGTATCGGGATGTTTACAAAGAAGGATTGGGACACTACCAATATCCCATCGGTCCCAGATTTTTTCAGTTTAAAAGTTGGTTAATTGAAAAATTTGCCGGTCAAAACAAAACCGTCGTCATTGAATTACAAGCAGAGCCGTGGATGCCGGGATGGACAACCGACAATGCATTAGAAAAACAGCTGGAATTTATGAATGAGAAAAAAATCAGAGAAAATATAAGATACGCCAAAGACTCGGGATTTTCGGAAATTTATCTCTGGGGCGCAGAATGGTGGTATTGGCTCAAAGTCAAAGAAGATTATCCGATCGTTTGGGAAGAAGCTAAGGAATTATTTAATAGAAATAGTTTATAATTTCCACAAACCTAAAAATTTGCTACCTGCAAGCAAATTTACATAAATTCATATTTTATTTTGTATATTTGCATAAGATTTGCAATTTCGTAGAGGTATGAAAAAATTTATTCGCCACATCTTAATAACTTTCTTTTTGCTTTTTGGAGTAACGGGAATTTCCGCAGGCGTTTTGGCTTATCCAAAAGCTTTCGCGGTTGACACAGGAATAGAGAAGGGGAGCGAAATTGAAATGGATGAACCGGTAGTGGTATTTTTTTCCGAGCCGGTAATTACTCGCACAGTGGAAGAAAACTTACAAATTTATCCGAGCATCCCCGTAAGTTATACCTGGGAAAATTCCGGCAAAAAACTTTCCATAACGCCCCGAACGCATTGGTTGCCGGAAACTGAATACGAAATAAAAATAAACGAAGGACGCAGCGTGATGTTTACCTCGGTCGAAAGCCATCTGATTTTTAAGACTGTTAATTTTCCCAAAGCGGAAAGTTTTTTGCCGGAAAAAGGAGCGGAAGATGTGGTTATTGACATTGAAGATCCTATTGTCGTAAAATTTGACAAGCCTCTCAAAAATTTCAAAATAAAAATAAAAATTGAACCCTTTGAAAAACTTACTTACAGTTTTAACAGCGAAGAAAAAGAGTTAAAAATACTTTCTTACAGCGGCTTTAAAAAAGGGCAAAAATACGATATCTTTCTTTACGCCAAAAATAAAGACGATGACGATTCGGCCTACAAAGAAATCGGCAGCACCTTTTTTCAAACCAAACCGATGGCGCCGGAAGATTGGGCGGAAGATTTCGGAACACGCCTCATTCAAGCGAAAAAATTTACGGAAGCGAAATTAAAAAACGGAAAATACATTGACATAAATTTAAAAACCCAGATTATGACGATTTTTGAAGACGGAAT
>JAGYNK010000114.1 GCA_018400055.1 Candidatus Moraniibacteriota bacterium | reverse complement strand
TTCACTAAAATTTTCCTCATATCTTCATCATCATCCACCACTAAAATCACGGGAACATCCATTTTAATCTCCTTTTTTATATTTAATTTTATCCCCTTTCTTAATCCCGCATTTTTCTGCCATTCCGGCGTTGAGTTCCAACACCTTATCGGCTGAAACGCGAGGATTTATATTGCCCTTAAAATTGCAAGGAACATTCTCAATAACCGAAATTACATTATAATCCAAAATCCAAATAAAGTCAAGGGGAAATTTCATATCCCGCATACAGAAAGAATATTCGCCTGCTTGAGAAAATTCAAAAAGCATGCCGCAATTTTCACACATATTTTCCCTTTTTCCCAAACCCAAAAATCTTTCCTGAGAATCATCCACCGTCTCCACTTTAAACTTACAATCATTTATGTAAATATACCTTTCTCTTTCATCATTCAAAAAATATAAAGCGGATACAAACAACAAAGCTGCAATAATTATAACCATCACAAACAGATTGAATTTGGATTTATAAAATCTAGGATTTATTTTTAACATCGTATAAAAGTTTTTTATTGATAATAGTCAGCGCCATGACCATAATGATTCCCACCGAAAATATGGTTATTAATTTTCCAATTGTTCTGGTATTAAGCGCTACCGCCGCAATCAAAAAAGTAACCGCGTAAAAAAATAAAGTGATTTTCCTTTGTGTCCAGCCCAGTTCCATCAACTTGCGATGCAAATGGCGGGTATCCGATTTAAATATAGAATCGCCCGCCCTGATTCTTTCTCCCATCACCCAAAAAACATCAATAACGGGAATGGCCATTATCAACAAAGCTGTCGCTATTTTGGTTCCGGCAAAAATAGCCAGCGCTGCCAAAGAAAAACCCATAAACATCGCTCCGCTGGTTCCCGCCATAATTCTGGCCGGATAAAAATTGAAAATTAAAAATCCGAGCACGGCTCCCGCCAGCACCGCGGAAATTATTCCCACCGGAGGCTGGTTCACTTCGGGATTAAGGCTTAAAAAAAATATAGTGGTGGCTCCGATAAAAGCCACTCCTCCGCTCAACCCGTCAATGCCATCCAACCAATTCATGGAATTCATCATAATTACCAACCAAGCAATCACAAACAACAAGCTGGGAATAAGATATTTTCCCAAGTTTAGAAAAACGACTCCTCCCAAAGGATTGGTAATATACTCCACCTGAACACCCATAATAAAAACAGCGATAGCGGTACAAATTTGAAAAAACAACTGAGTCTTCCAATCAAGCTTCCAAAAATCATCCCACAGCCCCACCGCCAAAATAATCAGTGAAGCGACTATCACCCCGTAAAGCTGGCTCGTTGCTACTAAATTATGGTCAGTTAAAATGGAAATTAAAAAAGCGGAGATTATCGCCACGCCTCCCAGCCGAGAAACTTTCTTAGAGTGAATATGCCGAAAAGATTTCCTGTTTGCCATCTTTATTTTTCCGGAAAGCACAATCAAACACAAAGACAGTCCCGCCGCTATTAAAAAAGATTTTAGAAAAGGAATAATAAATAAGTTATAATCCATAATTTATGCTCGGAAATTAAAATGCAAATCCTAAAACGCAAAATCCAAAACAATCATTATCTCACGACCGTGGGTAAAATGATTGAATTTTATTTTCGCCACCCACCAATCGCTTTTTCAATATCTGCCAATTATTATTACCACTTAATATTGCAACACATTACCATTATTAGTAAAATGGTAATATGTTGCAAATTAAACTAGCAGTTATTTATCATCTCTAACTCCAAAAAGTATCGTTCTTGTAAACTACTTCTTTATTTTTTCCGTCACCCAAAACTCTCCGAAATATTTCTTAATTAAAATTCTGGTCTGTGATTCAATGGCCGGAATCGCCCCTAAAGTCGGCGCGATAACCGGAACCAAAAGCCACTGAAAAAACATATAAGCATACTTCTTGCGAGAATGTTTTTGCGGTCGCGGAGGCAAAAGCAAAAAACTTAAAAACATGGAAATAATAAGCCCCGTCATTGCCAAAGTCATAAGGTACCTTGTAATAAAAGGGAGATTGTGCGCTAAAACACTTTCATTAAACGCCGAACCTCCGAAAATTAAAGGCAGCCACCCCAATATAGCCAGCATAAAAGGAGCAGTTGCCCAAGAATGGTGCCCTTCCAGCATTTCAGCGGCTAATTTTATTTTTTTGAAAAAATTTATTTTCTTGTCCGGCCAAACAGCGCGCATAATAACAGGAAAGTTTTCTATTCCGTAAGCCCAGCGTCTCTTTTGCTTATATTGGTTTTTTATCGTTTTCCAATAAGTTTCCGCCAAAACCGCGTCCAATGAAATCGGAAGATAAATAGGTCGGACTTTATAATCGCCATGAAAATAAGCGAAACACTTCCAATAAATAATAGAGTCTTCACTTATCATATTTACCGGCCAGAAATTCACTTTCACCAAAGTGTCAAAGGGCTCGCTGTGAGAAGAAAAAGTAACCATTTCCCTCCGCGTGCTTTGAAACATGTGCCAAAAAGAAGAGCTGGTAACAATCACTCTCACAAAAGCGTTGGTGTCCCAAATATTATTATGGTACATCGGCAACGGTTGATAAGATCTTTGTAGTCGCTTGGGATCCGTAATATAAGCGTAAGTGAGCGCGGCGAAATATTGCGGATGACAAACGCTGTCGCAATCAAAATTGGAAAAAACAACTCTCTTGTAATCAATCCTCTTTTCTTCCAAATATTTCATTAATTTTTTAGCGGCGAAAGTCGCGTTAGAAGCCTTGCATTTCATTTCTCCCGCTTCCACCTTATGCGTCGTAACCAAAAAATCTTTAAAGACTCCGTCAAATTTTTCCTTCAAATATTTAACTTTTCTAAGGCGTTGTTCTTCAGGCTCGCGCTCTTCGGTAGCTAAAAGAATAATTATCTGCTTCTTGGGAAAATTACTTTCCGCTATGGAACGGATGGCCGGCTCTATTATATTTTCCGCTTCTCCGGCTGTGGGAAGGAGTACCACGTGGACTATTTTTTTCCAATCCAAAATTTGGTCCTTTATTTTTATAAGCGATCGGACTTCCTTAAGTTGTTTTTTCCAGCGCGAAATTTCTTTCTTAATAACGCCGGTTTTTTTAAATCCCCCGTTTTCCCGCAGAGCCGTTTCGGCTGCTTTAATTCTGTCTGATATTTGTCCGGCGTATTTTTCAGGATCAGAAATATTTTGGCAACGTTCCCACCAATCTATAGCTTTTCCCTTTTTCAAACGGCGATAGGCAGCCACGGAATAAAATGATATGAATATCGTCCGGCAAATCCAATAAATGTCAAAAGCAATAACAAAAACCGCCACCCAAACCGGCAGCCAAAAAGAAAAAACAAACATACCTATCAAGGTGGACCAAGTTAAAAATCCCGGAATAATTTCCAGTATTCTTTGCTTCTTTTTTTCTTTGGGATCTTTAGTTTTAGGATTAGGAAAGACAAACACAAAATTAATAATTTATCAATATTATACTTGCCGTCGCTATGGCAGAGCTTATTTGCAACATCAGAGAAGCCATTAATAAAGCGTAAGAAGCCACTCTTTCCTTTCCTTCGTAAAATCTCCAGGCCAAAAAAACATTCAGCAACACAAGAAACGTGGCTATGGAAGGCACTGAATAAGCCTGCCACCATTCTCCGACAAGATCTACTCCAAAATAAACATTATAATGCAATATACTAAAAAAGGACTGGCTGTTTCCGGCAAAAAAGACGGTCAAAACAATCCAATTCGCGGCATTTAAAAAAAGCAAAGCCAGCAGAGAAAAACGGACGATATTGTTTCCCAAAAACCCTCGGCTAAAAAAACGCCTGATCTTAAATTTCAGGCTAGCGTCTTTTTCTTCTTTAATTTTTTCTTCTTTATTCATTACTTTCTCTGGTAAAATAGTGAAATCCAAACTAAAAATTAAAATCTTTAATTTTAATCTTATCAATAATCTTATCATGAGGCCCCTTGATAAAATCCAAAATGAAGCGATCCATCATATTAACACGATATTTTAACTCATCGCTAGTCATAAGAACATACCTTACTTCCTTGCCTATTTCAGCTTCTATACTGCTTATTAACTTGGCCAGCTTTCTCCTATTAACACTATCCACCGCCAAAATCATATCCGCTTTGCTTTTCGGACAATCCAGAAAAACGCCGCTTACCACCGCCAATTTCACATTCCCGACACTTTTTATTTTTTTCAGAATATTGCATTGAGGATAAGCGTTTGATTTCGCCACCAAACTTTTTAATTCCGATTTAAAAATAAAACCCGGATTCAAATAATAAAATTTTCTCCTCTTTCTGTTCCTCTCATTGACAAATTTTATCTTCTTAAGATTTTTAATTTCCTTTCTGACTTCGGACACTTTCAACATATTTTTCTTGGCCACTTCCGCCACGGAATAATCTCTCTCGGGATTAAGCAAAAAAAAGCGCAGCATCCTCGCTTTTAACCTGGAACCGAATAAATTTTCCAATATTTTAGACATATTTTTAAACTTTGCCTTAAGCTAAAGTTTAATACTAAAGTTTCAAAAAGTAAAGTTTTTAGATTGCTGATTCCGAAGAATTATTGTATGATAAATGTAAGAAAATAGCCTGGGTACACTTTATAAAAATGCTTCTCGCAAATTGGCGAATCTAAAAATGGAAACGGCCTGACCGTGCAAAACAAAAAAAACGCATTTTTAAAAATAGCCGAACTGAAAAAATTGCTATCCGCAATTTTTTAAAGCTATCTTTTTTTGCATCTCAAAACAAAAGCATTATTTTAATTTTTCACCTCTGGAAATTTCAAGCTTCATTACTATAAACCCTATCCACTCGGTTTAAAAACTTATTATTCTTCGCAAGCATATGTCCAGAAAAACAAATAAAAAAATGAATCCCTTGGTTAAAAAAGAAACGAAATTAAATATTTCGGAAATTTTAGTTGCCAACGAAAAAGATCTCCGCCCCTACATTGAAATTCTGAATTTTACTCCGGAAAATGTTATCCATTCCCAAATGGGTAGCCTACTGGGAGTTTTTGAAATTAAAGACGATCACGAAGATTCCGCCTACATAGTAAATTTTTTGTCTTCCGTGGCTAAAAAGGAATATTTTTCCAACCCCAAAAGACCAGCGGAAGTAAATTTTGAATCAGCTTTGAATAAAATAAATTTAGCCCTTTCTGAAATCGCTAAACACGGCAACATAGAATGGCTGGGCAAAATAGATATCGCCATTTGCGCCATAGAAAAAAACAATATTTATTTCAGCGTCACAGGAAACGCCCGCATTATTCTCGCCCGCGAGCAAACCCTTATGGACATAACACAAGGACTTTCTCCTAAAGGAGAGCCTTATCCGCTCAGGACTTTCAGCGATACTGCCAGTGGTAAGCTTAAAAATGGAGACAAAATGATAATAACTACGGGGGACATCTTCAAAATTTTATCCTTGCCCGAGATTGAAAAAAGGGCTTTCTCTTTCACTCAAGAAAATTTCGCGCAATTTTTAAAGACCGCTTTGATTAATGAACTGGAAATCGCCGGAGCTCTAATCATGGACGTTTCTGAAATTTCCGCTCCCCGACCGGAAATTATTTCGGAAGAAAAAGATCCGGAAGAAAAATTACTGGAAAATTTCAACGCTTTTAGTGAAAAAACTTTTAAAGAAAACGCCATCTCTCTATCCGATAATCGTTCTGGCCAATCGGAAAAGAAATTGAAAGAAAACAGCTTCTGGGAAAAACCAGAGACAAAAAAAGAATATATTGATAAGAAAACCGGCCATATTTATGTTCAAGGAGAAACCCGCCCGACTGAATCCGGAGAAGATTTAATTGCCAGATTTTCTTGGCTTTTCATAGCAAAAGAAAAAATCTCCGATTGGCTTTCTCATTTAATCAATGAAATAAAAATCAAATTTTCTGAAAAAGTCAGTCTGCTAATTTCAAGCTTAAAAAATTTCAAAGATTTTTCAGGAGAAAAAATTACTCGCGCCAAAGACAATGTTCTAATTAAATTAAAAAACAAGATTGGACAAGAAACGGAAGAAATACCCGTCCATAAGCCTTTACATTTAAAAATAAACGGGGATTTCTGGAAAAAATTTCTTCCCGATATTGTCAGGATTAAAGAAATATTTTTAAAAATGGATTATAACCACAAAATTTACGCTTTTTTAATATTAGCCGCCATTCTAATTTTTCCCCTCGTGGCAATGAAAATAAAAAATAAATCCGGATCTTCCCCGTCGGGAGACACGCCGGTCATTCAGGAAAATTTTTCCGGAAATGAAAATTTAACTCAAGAAAAAAACATCAAATTTGTTGAAATTTCCATGATTCATTCTCAACCGGACCTACTGGGACAAGTCTTTATTAATGAAAAACTTTTTGCTATCGGCAAGCGAGAAGTTATTGAAATAATAAATGGTCAAAAGAGAGAATTCGGCTTAGCTCCTGAAATGGGAAATATAACCTCTTTTACTTTAATGAAGGACTTGAATTTAATTTTTTTCTTAAGTGATAATCAAAAAATATTAAGCTTCAGCCCTCTTTCCAAAAAATTTAGAGAGGATAACATTCAACTTCCTGAAAATTCAAACATATCCGCTTTGGCTGTTTATCTCACTTATATTTATTTGGCGGATTCCGAAAGCGGACAGATTTACCGCTATCCGCGAGCGGAAGGAGGGTTCGGAGAAAAAACCGCTTGGCTTAGGGAGAATATTGATATGAAAAATGTTTCTGATATGGCTATTGACGGAGATATTTATCTGGTTAATGGAGATTCTTTACTAAAATTTTCTTCCGGAAAAAAGCAGGATTTCAACCTTGAAGAATCTTCCACTCCCATAAATTTCAATAAAATTTTCACTAATGACGAAACGGAATTTATTTATGTTTTGGATAAAATTAACGGTCGCGTGATAAAATTCAGCCAAGAAGGAAAAATAATCACCCAATACGGACATGAAAAAATTAAGGAAGCCAAAAGCTTTTTTGTAGATGAGAAAAGCAGCCGCATTTATACAGCAACCACTAACAGCGAACTAATTTCTTTTAGCCTATAATCATAAGACTGCTTATACTTGGCTTTAAATATTTTCAAATACTTTTCAAATAAAAAAATTTCAACAAGATTACCATATTATGTAATTACGTAATATGGTAATGCCACCCTATAATCCTAACAACTCTTTTAAAAATCTGTGCTGAGGATAGCGATCCAAAAGTCCGTCATATGTATAATATTCTTTAGCTTCCCTTTTTTCTGCTTCATTTTTTGTTTTATTTTTTTCTAAATATTTTTCCATTATTTTCCTATACGCGCCATCTCTTTTATGCAGCCAGTCATGTACGCTTTGAATTGTTTGCAATCCAACATTCAGCTCTTTTCTTATTTCTTCATAATTTCCCCCTTCAATAATTAACTTAGCAATTTGAATTCTGCGCGCCAACATTAAAGCTTCACTGGAAGTTAATAGACCAATAAAAAAATCAATTATGTCCTGCTTACCTTTTAATCCCGCAATAATATCAAAAAATTCACCGACTAATTGAAATCTTTCTTCTTTGGAAATTGAATGCACATTTACTCTTGACATTTTCTTTAAATTTTAAATTTATTATATTACAACGATTCTGTTATAAAAATCAGAATTTCCAGCAAAATCAACATCTCCAGTTTTTTTACATTTTCATGCTATTATATTACCATATTATGTAATTACATAATATGGTAATATAACACTCGCTGCTAATTTTAATCAACTGCTAAAATTCCAAAGCTCTTGAAGCTTTTATCTCAGAAAGACAGCCTTATCTCTCTTTCTATTTCCCATAGCCGGTTATATTTGCAAATTCTTTCTCCGCGGCAAAGCGAACCGGTTTTGATAAAATCCGCTTTTGTCCCCACTGCCAAATCAGCGATAAAATCATCTGTAGTTTCTCCACTGCGATGGGAAATTACCGTTTTCATTTTATTTTCTTTTGCCAATTTCATACATTCCAATGTTTCCGTAAGCGTCCCGATCTGATTCACTTTTATTAAAACGCTGTCGCAAGCTTCACTCTCAATAGCTTTCTGAAGCCGCTTGGAATTAGTTACCAGCAAATCATCTCCAATTGAAATAGCTTTTCCTTTTAACTCTTTCATCATTTCCGCCCAGCCTTCCCAATCCTCTTCCTGCAAACCGTCTTCAATTGAAATAATATGATATTTTTCTATCCATTCCTTATACAAATCAACCAGCTCTTTTTTATTAAAGCTTTTATTTTCAGGTTCTAATATATATTTATCATTCGGCTTGTCGTAAAAAGAATTAGCTGCCACATCCATATCTAAATTAACTTGCTCCCCCAATTTATACCCCGCTTTTTCAACGGACTGATTTATAATTTCCAACGCCTGTGAGTTGCTTTCCAACTTTGGCGCAAAACCACCTTCGTCTCCCACTGCCGTGCTATAATTCTTTTCTTTTAATGTTTTCTTAAGCGCCTGAAAAATTTCACTGCCTGCCCGAAGCTGTTCGGAAAAATTTTCAATTCCATTCGGCACGATTTTAAATTCTTGAACGCTCAGACCTGAATCGCTGTGCTGTCCCCCGTTAACAACATTAAACATGGGAACGGGAAAATTTGAATCTGGCGATTCGGAATCCGCCAAATTAAATATTTCGCCGATATGCCTATACAAAGATATTTTTTTATCTGCCGCCGCTGCTCGGCAAACCGCCAAGGAAACCCCTACCATAGCGTTGGCTCCCAAATTGGATTTATTTTCCGTCCCGTCTAACTCTATCATAGCTCGGTCAATTTTTTCCTGTTCGCCGGCTTCCATACCAGCAATGACTTGACTTATTTTCGCGTTAACATTTTCCACCGCTTTCAAAACTCCTTTTCCGTTATAACGATTAGGATCATCATCGCGAAGCTCCAATGCTTCAAAAGTTCCCGTAGAAGCGCCCGACGGAACACCGGCGATTCCTTTTATTCCATTTTCCAATTCCGCCTCCACTTCAAGCGTAGGATTGCCTCGTGAATCCAAAATTTCCCTGGCTTTCAATTTTTTTATCTTGCTCATTTGTTTTGTTTATTTAAATTTTTAAAAATAAAATTCTTAATCCTAATAAATAATTTTCAATCCATAACTAATACTTAGAATAATCAATTATCAATAACCAATAATCATTCAATAATCAATTTCTTAATTATCAATGAATTAAATCAAACTTGACAATTGGTACTTGAAAATTTATTGATCATTGAGAATTGAATATTGATCATTGCTTGTTTATTTCCTAAAAATAACTTTCCCCATATTATACAAATCCCCTATTTCATCGTCAGAAAGCGCGCGATTATAAATCCGAACTTCGTCAATTTGACCGTCGAAATTACCAAAACAATTATTAGCTTCATCAGCACCTATCCTCAAAGTGTCACCACTATCATCACTTAAAGTTCCCGAACCGGCAACACTGGAAGTGCTAACATCGCTATTATCCAAAAAAATTTTAGGGTTGGTTCCTATGCCGTAAAAAATACCACAAATATGTTGCCAATTTCCAACAGTTAAATTAACCGAACTATATGTTACCGGGTAAATATCAGAAGTAGGAATCCAAAGTCTCAACTGACCAGAATTATTAAAAGTAATTTGAACTGATTTATCCAGAAGATAAATTCTTTCATCGCTATCAGTGTTGGTTAAAGAATCAGGATTAACCCAAACGCAGTAAGTGAAATTATCCATATTATCCGTTGCATCTGCATCCACTAAGGTTTGATTCTCCCCGTCAAAATCCAACGCCTGGCCAATTTTTCCGGCAACCGCGGTAGCGCCAACCACATCGCCGTGATTTCCTTGCCCCGACTGATCACGAGCTTCAGCAGTGGACTGGCTCCAATCCATATGGTTACCGTCAAAAGATTGCATCAAAACCAAACCGTCAGTCAATTTGTCTGTCTGGGAAGTATTGATAGTTGTCGCACTTCCACCGGAAACAATAGTAGCGACAAACTCAAGCAATCCCGCTTCCGTAATAATCGGCGTATTATCAGCAGTAGCCGTAATATTCAGCTTATAATAAAAACTGGTCTCTCCTACCCAGCCAAGCTCGGATAAACTCAACGCCGTATCCAGTGAAGTATGGTTGCCGACAGACAACTCGTCTTCTCCCCAAAGCGTCCCGTCCGAACTGTACCAATTAGTGCTATCGGTGGAAAATTGCGCGTAAATATGCGTATCGGTAGGCAAAGAAGAAATAGAATAACCGAAATGATCCCCGCCGGTAATTCCCCTTCCGGCTCCGTCCAGAAGATCAGTAGAAACCATTGAACCTTCAATATAATATCCCCCGTCCCAACTTGGAGTATAGGCCGTATAAGTGTCTGAATACTCCACTTCCACTTCGCTGATCGTCGCCGTAGCTGTCTGGTCGTCATTGGTAAATTTTATTTTGTAATAAAAATTGGCCGTCGTCCAATCCAGCACTCTAATATCAATTGAATTAGCGCCGGCGGAAAGTACATCCCATCCGCCCTCCACGCCAACCGAATCGCGCCAATCAGTTCCATCTTGGCTATAACTTGCATAAACCGCCGTTCCCGCCGGCACCGTAGCCGTAGCTTTAAAAGTGGTAATTTGCGCCACATCACTTTTCCCCGATAGTAAATTAGTGGACAAGACAATGCTTTCAGAATAATAATCCGCGGAAGCCGAAAAAGCCGACCCGCACCCCGCGCCTACCAAAAGAACATATACTGCCAGTTTTATTTTAATATTAATACTCAACTTCATTCTTTTAAACTTCCCAGACCCTAAAGGTCTGTTTTTTACAGACCTTTAGGGTCTGGGAATAATATTGTGAATTTTACATTTAACATTTTTTTATTAAACATTATGAAAATTCAGTCACTAAAAATTTCTTGAAAATTGTAAATTGAAAATTCCGACATTTAACGCCCCCCCCCCCAGCATTTTTCGCCCATTTCAACCAACCACCGATTTCCCGTCCGATTTCAAAAAGATAATTTTCTTGCCAATGAGCAAATTGCCCGGCAGAAATAATTTTCAACTCTTGCATAACTCTTATCCGCAAATTTAACCTGTCAAACTGCGCGCTTAATTCGGAAATTTTTTCAAACTTTGATTTTTTTGGCGCGTAAGAAGAAACAACGGCAAGATCAAGACATCGCCAGCAAACTTGAACAGTTTCAGCACCCAGTGAATATCTATACTCCCGTGGCATATTATGGATGGAACGATGCGCGATAATCGTAAAAACGTATAATTTCCTAAATAATGGCAATCTATCAGGAATAGGCATAATTTTGCTGCCAGTTATTATTTAACTGGCTTTAACTTAAATCATCTTCCGCGGACACAACGGACATAGTTAGAATTCGTCTTATTGTTGTTGTTCTGATTGCCCGTGCTGAAATTCTGTTTCCAGGCGTTCGTCGTGGAGTTCTCGGTGGACGACCAGTAATTGCCCGCTCGTTTATTTCTGCGCTTTCCAATCTCCAAACATCTGATATTTATTAAGAGATATTTTACTTTTTATGCTCCGCTGACGCGAAGCGGCAGACACATGGTGAATTTGCGTTTTTCGCTCCGAACAGCTCCCGCTATAAAACGGCAAGCAAATACGGATTCCGGCAAAATTATTTCACTTTAAATAAACCGCGTATTTTTTTCTTAATAATCGGCAATTAGCATGACTGAAATGTCCGAAATATGAATTAACCATAGATTTAAAAACAATATCTTCTTTTTTAGATTTTTCTGAAAAATAATTTTTAACTTTTCTCTTAAAGCGCGCCACTACCGCCCTTCTGGCAAGCACATAGTTCGGTTTCACAAAATATCCCAAAAAATCAATGCCCTTTTGCGTTTCCTGCATTCTAATTTTCCTGTCGCTTATTTTCAAATTCAGTTCTTTCCGCGTGAAATATTTTATTTTTTTCATCCAGTTTTTAAGCGTAAGCGGATTACAATGTAGTAAAATGAAATCATCCACATACCTCAAATACATTTTACACCTTAAATTTCTTTTAACAAAATGATCCAACTCGTTTAAATATAAATTGGCGAAAAATTGCGAGCTGTAATTTCCAATCGGCAAACCTTTTCCTGTTGGCTGTTTAAAAAGAGACTTGCGATCCGGAATAAGGTTAAAAAATTCTTTCGGGGAATTCATTTTAAAGTTCTTGGTGGGATCGTGAAAAATCACTTTTTCAGCCAGCCATCTAATTTCTTCTTTCCAGCGCTCGGATTTATTTTGTTTTTTAATTAATTTATTTACTAATTCGGCAAGAATTTTTTTATTGATATTCATAAAAAATCCTTCAACATCAAGCTGGAGAAAATATAATGGCTTTCTTCCGGCCTGACCCGCGCGCAAAAATTTTTTCAATTTTTTAACCGCTCGGTGCGTTCCCTTTCCTTTTCGGCAGGCGTAGGAATCCGAAATAAATATTCGTTCTCCCGTGCTATGCAGTTCGTTAATCAACAAATGATGGACAATGCGGTCACGGAATCCTCCGGCAAAAACCTCGCGCGGTTTCGGTTCGCGGACAACAAAACATACAGACCGGCCCGGTGCGTATTTCCTTGATTGCAATTCAACCAAAAGTTCGCGCAGATTATTTTCCAGATTTAATTCAAATTCAACCGCGCTCTCGGAATTCCTTTTTGTTTTCCGACAATCAAGATAAGCGATATATAATCTTTTCAGGTTAAAAATTTCAGGCATATTTTAAAATTTCCAGACTTCCCAGACCCCAAAGGTCTGTTTTTTACAGACCTTTGGGGTCTGGGAATAATTTACCAAGGGACCAAAAATCAAGTTCCAAGGGACTACCATCCGCGGACACAACGGACATAGCGAGAATCCGTCTTATAGGTGGCGGGCTGATAGCCCGTGCTGAAATACTGTATCCAGGCGCTCGTCGTGGTGTACTCGGTGGACGACCAGTAACTGCCCGCGGCGAAATTATCCCCAAAAGATGCCCGCTCGATA
>JAGYNK010000113.1 GCA_018400055.1 Candidatus Moraniibacteriota bacterium | reverse complement strand
AAAAAAGAAGCAGCGGAGAAAATAGGAATTAATTTTTTTGAATTTAGATTTAAAAAGATAGAGACGCGATTAATCGCATCTCTGCAAAAAGAAATAATAAAAAAAATAAACCAATTAAATCAGGATGAAAAAATAAGCGGGATCATCGTTCAGCTTCCTTTGCCGGCGGGATTAAATCCGGATGAGATCATAAACTCCATAGATCCGTGTAAAGACGCGGACGGTTTTCATCCGGAAAATATAAAATTATTTTTAGAAAATAGAGAAAGAATTTGGCCGGTTTTTCCTAAAGCTGTAATTAAAATAATTGAAAGCGCGGACGTAAAACTCAGTGGTAAAAAAGCGGTAGTAATTGCCAACTCCGATAAATTCGGAGAAATTATGGTCGAAGCTTTAAAGAGAAAAAATTTAAAAACTCATTATACTCTTACCACTACTGTTAAAGAAAATCCGCTTCTTTTGAAAAATGAAGAAATTATTGTTACAGCCTGCGGAATTCCCGGCTTAATTAAAGGCGATATGCTAAAAAAAGGCGCCCTGATTATTGATGGCGGGATAACTAAAAAAGGCGGAAAAGTTTTGGGTGATGTTGAAGTGGAATCCGTAAAAAAGATCGCCGGCTTTCTTTCTCCTGTTCCCGGTGGCGTAGGTCCGGTAACCGTAGCTTGTCTTTTGAAGAATGTTTTTATTTTAAGCCGAAAAACAAGGGACTGACAATTATTTTATAATGGGTGCCGATGGTGAGACTTGAACTCACATGATGTTGCCATCACTGGATTTTGAGTCCAGCGCGTCTGCCAATTCCGCCACATCGGCAAAATTTTCTAAACGAGCATTATTAAATATTAGAAAATTGAAATTTATTTGTCAATGCATTATAATTATAGCATATGGCGAAAATTATTTCACTTATAAATCAAAAAGGGGGAGTGGGCAAAACCACTTCAGCTATAAATTTGGTTACTTATCTAGCCAATGCGGGAAAATTTGTTTTACTGGTTGATTTAGATCCCCAAGGAAATGCTTCATCCGGCATAGGAATTAATACCAGAGATTTAAATAATAGCCTTTATCAAGTTATGATATCAGGGGAACATCCTCAAAATGTTATTGTTAGAAAAAATAATTTTGGTTACGATGTAATACCTTCTTCCCGGGATTTAGCGGGAGCCGGAGTGGAAATAGTTCATTTGGATAATCGCGAATTCAGGTTATATGAAGTTTTGCGCCAAATAAGAACGAATTATGATTATATTGTCATTGATAGCCCGCCCAGTTTGGGTTTACTGACCATAAATGGATTAGTGGCTAGTGATGAAATTATTATACCCGTTCAGGCAGAATATTACGCCTTGGAAGGATTAAGCCAGCTCCTAGAGACTGTTAATTTAGTCAAAGAAAATCTTCAGCCCGAACTTAAAGTTATGGGAGCGTTGCTGACTATGTATGACCGAAGAAATCGGTTGGCGCGGCAAGTGGTAAAGGAAGTGCGTGATCATTTTCCCGGCCATGTTTTTGAAAGCGTTATTCCTCGCGCGGTGAGATTAGCGGAAGCTCCCAGTTTCGGAAAATCAATTCTGCATTTTGACGCTTTCTCTAAAGGAGCACGAGCCTATAAAAATTTAGCGAAAGAAGTACTAAAGATGGAAGTAGATAATAAAAAATTTACGGTTTAAGCACCTGTCATTCCCGCGCAGGCGGGAATCCAGGATAAAATTATCGGTTTTATGAATTACTCTAGATTCCCGCTTTCGCGGGAATGACACAGAAGAGTTTTACAATTAAATTAATCTAATATAAATCATATGCCGCAAAATTATGGACTAGGTAGAGGTTTAGCTTCTTTAATTCCCCAAAAAAGCAAAAATGATAGCCAAGCTGAATTTTTAAGAAAGCAAAGGAAAGTAATGCTAGAAGATAATAAAAATTTTCAGGCAAATAACCAAGTGCTGGAAATAGAAATAGATAAAATTATAGCTAATCCCTACCAACCCAGAGTAAAATTTGACGAAGGAAAATTAGAGGAACTTTCTCAATCAATTAAAAGTCACGGTATTATTCAGCCTTTGGTGGTAAGCCAAAATGGCTCCCAATTTGAATTAATTGCCGGAGAAAGAAGATTACAAGCTTCTAAAATAGCCGGTCTCAAAAAAATTCCTGCCGTTATCAGAAAAGTAAAAGATAAGGAAAAGTTGGAGTTGGCCTTAGCGGAAAATGTTCAGCGGCACAATCTTAATCCCATCGAAGAAGCTAAGGCTTATCATAAAATGGAGGAAGAGTTTCAAATGAATCAAGAAGAAATAGCCCGTAAAATAGGAAAAAGCCGCAGCGCCATAGCCAATAAAATGCGCTTGCTCAAACTTCCCATAGAAGTTCAAAAATCTTTAATAGAAGAAGACATAACCGAAGGTCATGCCAAAGCGATTTTATCCATTGACAATACTGAGAAGCAAAGAGCTTTGCTAAATCTTATACTTAAAAGCAACTTGACTGTTCGCCAAACTGAAGATAAAAGCAAGGAGGTGTCCGTTAAATCTCATCGCAGAAAAATACAATCAGATCCAGAATTAAAAGAATTGGAAAATAAGCTGATGGAATTTTTAGGGACAAAAGTTAGAATAAATAAATCAGGCGACGGAGGAAAAATTACGATTGAATATTATTCGGAAGAAGAACTTAATGGAATATTGGAAAAAATTTCCTAGTATCCTTTATCTTTTTTTAATTCTCTTTTTATGCGACTTCTGGCCTTAGAAGTTTTTACAAACTTTAGCCAATCGCGGCTGGGAGTTTTGCTTTCTTTGGAAGTTAAAATGTCAATAACCTGGCCATTTTTAATCTGGTAATCCAGAGTGACTATTTTCCCGTCCGCTTTGGCGCCGACAACATTATTTCCCACTTCACTGTGAATGGCGTAAGCGAAATCAATGGGGGTGGCTTCTTCCGGAAGATCAATGATATCTCCCATGGGAGTAAAAGCAAAAATATGATTCTTAAAAAAATCAATTTTTAATCCCTCAATAAATTCTTCATCGTCCCGGCCGATTTCTTTTTGCCAATCCCGCAGTTGCCTAACCCATTCCAATTCTTCTTGGGGAACCTTGGCTTTTCTATATTTAAAAATATAACTTTTCCAGTCACTTTTCTCCTTTTCGCTGTAAATCCAATGGGCGGCAATTCCAAATTCAGCCTCGTCATGCATCTTCTTAGTGCGTATTTGTACTTCCAATATTTTTCCTTCCGGACCGAAAATAGTGGTATGGATTGACTGGTATCCGTTAGATTTGGGTAAGGAAATGTAATCCTTAATTCGACCCACCATAGGATGGTATTTTCTATGAACAATCCCTAGAGCCTCATAACAGTCGGCTATTTCCGGAACGATTATGCGGATAGCGATCAAGTCATATATTCTGGTGATATCCATATCATAACGCCGGAGTTTCAAAAACAAGCTTCTTAAATGTTTGGCTCTGCCGTAAATATCTATTACCGAAACACCGGATTTTTTCAATTCATTTTTTAATTCTTTAATCGCTTTTTTTAAATATTTTTCTCCCTTCTGGTAATTTTCTTCCCTTAATTTACTTACATACTCATAATTTTTAGGGTTGATGTATTTAAAAGACAAATCTTCCAATTGCTCCTTGATTTCTCCGATCCCCAGCCGGTTGGCTATGGGCACGTAAATTTCCATAGTTTCACGGGCGATTCTCTCCTGTTTTTCTTTAGGGAGATATTGCAAAGTGCGCATATTGTGCAATCGGTCGGCCAATTTGATAATAACCACCCTTATATCCGCCGCCATGGCTAAAAACATTTTGCGCAAATTTTCCAAAAAATATTCTTCCCGAGATGACCTTAATTTTATTTTTCCCAATTTAGTCACTCCGTCCACAATAATGGAAATTTCCTTTCCGAATTTTTTTTCCAATTCCAGTAAGGTTGCCTCGGTATCTTCCGGAACATCATGCAACAAACCAGCAGAAACGGTCTTTGATCCCATTCCTATTTTTCCCAAGATTATAGCTGTAGCAATGGAATGCTGGATATAGTCTTCTCCGGATTTTCTCTTTTGGCTACCGTGAGCTTTTTGGGCGAATGTATAAGCTTCAGTGATCAACTTTTTTCTTTTTTCCGTCAAAGGTAGCTTGAAAGATTTAAAGATGTCTTCTAAAGTTAACATATTTTTAACTAAACGCTTTTTTCAAAATCACATTTTTTATTGGAACATTTGATTTTACTCTTGCCGGCAAAGACCAAAAGCGAATCGCACCGGGGACATTTTTTGCCGGTCGGTTTTTGCCAAAGAGCAAATTTACATTTTGGATAGCGGTTACAGCTGTAAAAGATTCTACCTTTTTTTGTTTTTCTTTCCACTATTTCTCCCTTTCCGCACTGTGGGCATTTTACTCCTACTTTATTTTCAATCCTTTGTATATTTTTGCATTTAGGATAATTGGAACATCCCAAAAAAGCGCCGTATTTTCCATATTTAACCACCATATTTGCTCCGCATTTATCGCACTTTATTCCCTTATTTTCTTTTTCAATTTTTTTATCGGTTTCGTTTTTTTCAGTATATTTACATTCGGGATAATTTGAGCAAGCGATAAATTTTCCAAAACGACCGAATTTTACAATCAAGTCTCCCTTGCATTTAGGACATTTCCTTCCAACTTTTTCAACCAAATCTTCTTTTTTAACCTCTTTAGTTTTACTAACTAGGTTGTCATGGAAAGGATCATAAAAATTTCCGATTACGGAAACCCATTCTTTTTCTTTAACGGCTATTTTATCCAAGTCGTTTTCCATTTGAGCGGTGAATTTCGGATTAACAATATCGGGAAAATGTTTAACCAGTAGATCATTTACCAAGAGTCCGATTTCCAAAGGATAAAGTCTTTTCTCTTCATTTTTTTCTACATATTCTCTTTCAATGATGGTGGAAATAGTCGGAGCATAAGTTGACGGACGTCCAATACCGTGTTCTTCCAAAGCCTTGACCAGTGCCGCTTCACTGTAACGGGGCGGGGGAGAGGTTAATTTTTTCTCGGAATGCAATTCAATCAATTTCATGAGTTCATTTATTTCCAGCGGTGGCAGAATTTTTTCCTGGGTGGAATATTTCGTGCCGTAAATTTTCATAAACCCTTCAAATTTCACGGTGGATCCGTTAGCTTGAAATAAATAAATACTCTTTGATTTTTCCGAGACAGCTTCAATGACTACCTTAACTGAATTTAAAATAGCCGGCTGCATTTGACAAGCTATCATTCTGCTCCAAATAAGTTTATATAATCTGTATTGTCTGGGATCCAGTGATTTTTTAATTTCTTCAGGAGTCTTTTCGGGGCGAGAAGGGCGAATAGCTTCATGGGCCTCTTGCGCTCCCTTGGATTTATTTTTAAAAAATCTGGGATTTTCCAAGGCGTATTTTTTCCCGAATAATTTCTCAATAGTTTTTTTAGCGGCTAAAATTGACTCCATTGACATATTAAGGCTGTCTGTTCGCATGTAAGTTATAAATCCTTTCTCATATAACTTTTGGGCGACGGCCATGGTTTGCTTGGAAGAAAACCCCAAAACGT
>JAGYNK010000112.1 GCA_018400055.1 Candidatus Moraniibacteriota bacterium | reverse complement strand
TACACTCTCTACAACAATCAACTAAATTTTCTTTTCCATAATCGGCTGTATGCGGAATTATAGTGAGTGACGGTGGGGTGTGGAAGATAAACAATAATGCAAAATATCAATATTCTGAAGATTTTAAGGGATGGGAGTTGTTGGATAAGTATGTTTGTTAATTGTTTTTTAATAGATTTTTTAGTAATATATAATAAAGATAAAAAATATGACCAAAAGTAAATCTACAACCAAATCTTCTTCTAATGCTCGGAGAATACACAATCCCGTAACCAATACTTATTATCAGGTGAGGGTTAAAAATACGTCCGCAGGTAATAAGGGAACAATAATTGGGAAATGGTCGCCTAAGAAGAAATAATTATGCAAAATATTTTTTTAGATAGTTGTGTTTGGATTAGCTATGTGTGGCAAACACAATTTACAAATAAAGCTAAAAATGTCGGTTTTTTCTTTTACCTGAATAATAATAACTCCCAGGGCAATAGGACAGTTTGGTCAAAATAAAAAAGGACAAAATTTGCCCTCTATTAAGGTTCCAGAAGTTGATATTCCTGAAATTAAAATCCCTGAAGTTTCTATACCTTCAGTAAATATAAATTAACCTCCACACACTGCAATATTCCACAACCACAAATAAAACAACACCACCCAAGTAAACCAGAAAAGGAAACATCCAATTTTATTTCTTGTTTCATCTTTCATATAGTAATCCCCCCCCAAAAAGCCTCTCAGAAGCTCAAAAAGGGGTCATATTAAAGCGAAAAGCCGATTAACTGATATATTTATCATTGGGCTTTTTTTTCATACAGAGGCACACAGAGCTTAATATTTATTTTTCCATCCAACCGTAATTCATAATGAACTTATCGGCAAATTTTTCCCGATGTTTTTTATTATTAATGGGAAAGTCCATTAAAGACTCTCTGGCTTCTTTATCTTTTAGATACTCCATAAGCCATTTTTTGAACTCGTCCTGTTTTTTCCGGCTCCAGGTGTAGTCCTGAAACCAGTATTCTTTCTTGAAATCCATTTTTTCATAAGGAGCCCCGACCATTTCACATTGTTTTTTTAAGATTGTTTCTAGATGAGACATATATTTTATTTAGTAAATTCTTCATAATACCACTTTAAAAAATCCTCTAACTTGAAATATCCAAAAGTCTTCACGAATTCCTCACGGGCTTCGCCTTGGTTTTTAAGCTCTTGTTGTATTTCATCTATTACTTCAGGCATAAATCTTCTAAATCAGGCTCATTACGAACCCCATTAGCTTTATCTTCCGCACAATCAGGGCATATTTTCCACCCGTTCCAACCCATTAAACTCTGATTAATCTTCCCACACCTCTGGCACTGCCCTTTTTTGGTGCGTTTAACAAAGGTTTTATAAGCGTTGAATTGATCTATATCCATTTTAAATCTGTTAAGTCTAAGTAATTTTAATTTATTCATTACCAGTCTACCATATTTACACATTCGTCTAAGGTTACAAACTCACCTGTATTTTTCCGTTCCTCATAATTTTTAAAAGCTTTAAGCATTGTTTGGGGGGCTAATTTGTATTTATATTGGCTTTTCCAGCGTTTATAAGCTAACCAATTTACAGTTGGAATTTTAATTGTTTTACCTGTTCCAACATAATATTTCGCTTGTTTAATTCCTCCAGTTTTATTTCCAAATTCATCTTTAGCCGGAACATCTTTTGAAATAGGGTCTAATTCAGTTACGTATCTAGCCGGAATTTCATTTAAATCATTAGGATTAAGTCCAAATGCTTCTAATATCTCAGGTTTTTCCCAACCAGTGGGTTCGTTCCAGATATAATTGCTTTTAATTAGTTTTTCCCGGCATTTTTTACCGACATCTCTTAAGTTTTTTAAGCTTTTAAAGGCTTCTTTTAATGTTTCCATAATTAGAATTTTCCGGATAAAAATCTGGGTAATTGTTTTTTAATAGTGTTTATGTTCCAATTTGCCCAACATTCTTCCGGACGATTATTTATAAAGTGCATACATTTAATAATTTGGTCTTTAGTCCTACCGCTTTTAAACATTGTTTTAATAGCTTGTTGCAAGGGTTTATATTCTTCCCCAGAGTGTTTAATACCTGTTAAGCGTTCATATTCTTTAATTATTTCATCATAATCTTTTTTAGGAAATTTTAACTGACCCCTTGAGCTTGCCTCAAGGGTATTACTCTTTATATTACTCTTATTTATATTACTATCTTGTGGATTTTTACTATACCCCTCTTGTGGATTTTTACCATAGGTCTTGTGTTTTTTTACCATACCCCCCATTAAAATCCATATTTTACGGGCGTTTCCTTCTTTTGTTTTAATTTCAACATCAATCCAACCATCTTTTTTTAATTCGTTAATATGGTTGCTAATTGTTTTTATATTTTTTCTTCCTATTTTATTGGCTAAAAATTCATTAGATGCCCAACAATAGCCTTGTTTATTTGTTAATGAGCTAATTAGCCCAAAGAGTATTGCTTTGGTTAAATTCCCCTCCTCTGCCAACTTAGCAGGAATAACATAAAAAAAGTTTTGTTCTGACATAGACAAGCATATGTTAGTTTCTAATCACATAAAAAAGCCCAGGAGGATGTGTTTACGGCTATTCTGCAAACCGTGTATATACCTCACGATATATACCATCCTTCCGGACTTTCTTATATGCAGAATAATTTTTAAACATATATTTAAAATAGTTTTAAGTTTGAATCCCCACCACGTGAGGATTCGAAAAAGACGACTGACCAAGTTCCTTATGAACCTGATCTTATTATAGCAAATTTTAAAATCGGGTCAAGTCCCTGTATTTACAGGCTTAATTACATTATAGCATATTTTTTAAAATTGGCGTTGGGAGTTTTCCACAAGTTAAAGGAAGGCTATGGGTGAGCCTTCCTTGAGTTGTCTAGGATGGATTGGATCCCAGACAAGGTTCTATCTCCAAGAGGTAAATGGAGATATAAGCGGTGCAGGGGAGTGGTGCTCCCTTGACCGCAGTTCCCCAATACTTGCAATAAAAGTTTTTAAAATAGAAACAGTTTGGACAGACTTTGCGAATAAATGATTCACAAGTATTGGGATTTTTGCCGAGTATGCA
>JAGYNK010000111.1 GCA_018400055.1 Candidatus Moraniibacteriota bacterium | reverse complement strand
AGCTATTTGACATAAAAAACAAACTCTGCTAATTTATAGGACTGCCTATTTTCTAGGCTTATAACTTACAATAAATTTCTTGAATAAAAAAATTTATAACACCCTTTAAGTTCTATGGCTCTGGAACCCGTACAACAAATGGAAGAAGTTTTAAAAAAATCAAAGAGTATTTTAATTCTTCTTCCTCAGAATCCGAATAATGACGCTGTAAGCGCCGGATGGGGTTTATATTTTTTTCTCAAAAAAACAGGTGCCAATCCGACCATCGCTTTTAATGATCCTCTTAATCGCCAGGCTTACTTTGATTTTCTTCCCCGCCCGAAAAAAATCACAGATAATATTTCCAAGGCGCGCGAGTTTATTATTTCTTTCAACACTCTTCATAATAAAATTGATAATGTCCGCACCGTAAAGAAAAAAAATGAATACCGCATATACATTACGCCTGAACAAGGATCTATAGATCCGCGCGACTTCTCATTTGTTCCGGCTAAATTTAAATTTGACTTGGTTATTGTTATCGGATCTCCCGACAAAGAATCACTGGGAAAAATTTATGAAGAAAGTCCCGACATTTTTTACGAAGTTCCTTTAATCAATATAGACTACCACAATTCAAATGACAGCTTCGGACAAATAAATCTGGTAGACATGACCGCTTCTTCCGTTTGTGAAATTTTGGCTGAAACCTTTAAAAAAATTAACCCGTCTTTATTGGATGAAAATATCGCCAACTGCCTCCTTACGGGAATAATCAGCGCTACCGGAAGCTTCCAGAAAAAAAATACTACCCCTAAAGCGCTTCAGCTTTCTGCTCGCCTTATGGATGAAGGAGGCGATCAGCAAAAAATTATTCGCCATTTATACAAAACTCAGCCACTCCACCTCCTTAAACTTTGGGGGAGAATTATGGCTCGCATTAAATGGAATCAGGATTTGAAATTAATCTGGTCACTGGTTTCTCTGGAAGATTTTGTCCAAAGCCACAGCAAACCCTCCGATATTTCTCTCGTTTTGGAAAAAATAAAAGACAACTATTCTTCCGGAAAAATTTTTATGGTCCTTTTTAATGAAACTGCCGACACCGTCAAGGGAATAATTGAAACTTCTCAGGAAAAAGACTTGAAAAATTTAATTCGCACACTTGACTTTGAGGGTAAACTAAAAGGATCTTTCTATGAATTTAAAATAGACAATGGCAATATTTTTGAAGCAGAAAAAATAATCTTGGATAAAATAAAAAAATTTTTGACGGAGTAATCTTCTCTCGCCTGCAAATTATCTTGAGTTACGAAATGTCATGGCGAGTCCCGTTATTCAACGGGATAAACTCCGTGGCAATCCCAGAGTTAATATCATCAACGCCAACACAACGGTATCGTTTCTCCTTCAAAGACGGACAAGCGCAATGACAGCGGAAAAAATAATATTTCTTAATCCAAGGGAATTATTCCAATCAATCAATCCTCATTTGCTTTAAAACGGGGATTGTTTTTTTTAAATTTATTTTTAGCGCGCCGGATAAATTTTGCTTACTTAAGTAAAATAAGCTAGAATAATAACAGCGTAAACCAAAAGTTAAAAGAAAAACATGACCCAATACATCAAAAAAACCGTATCCGATAAAGCCAGAGAAGAAAAAAAACTGGAAACCGAGCGCTTGCTGAAAAAAATAAAAAGCCAGTCCGAAGAAGATCAAGCTTCCGCCCTGGCCAAAGAATGCAACCTTCCCTATATAGATTTAAATCTATTTCCTCTTGAAGCTAACACTATTAAAATCCTTCCGGAAAAAGACGCTTCGAATTACAGAGCGGCTGTCTTTAAGAAAAACGGCAAAAAAATAAAGGTGGCTTTAACCAATCCGAAAAACAAGAAAGTTTTTGAGTATTTTAAAAAAGCTCAAAAAGAAAGTGGCTGGGATCCGGATTATTTTGTCATCTCCCGCGCTTCCTTGAAAAAAGTTTTGGAAAAATATAAAGAAAAGGTTTTCTTGGAAGAATTAGACCTAAACCGCTTATCCCTGGAAGATGAAGACTTAGAGAATTTTAAGCAAAAATTTGACGACTTACTTAAACTGAAAGACCGGATCAGAGAAATCTCCACCTCTGAAGTTATTGACACTATCATGTCCGGATCAATAAAAATGAACGCCAGTGATATCCATTTGGAACCCGAAAAGAATTATTTTAAACTGCGCTATCGCTTGGACGGAATGCTCCAAGACATAGGAAAATTCCCCCTGGACGTCTATAAGTCCGTTGTGTCACGCATAAAAATGATGGGCAAGATGAAAATTAATGTGCGTGATATCGCCCAAGACGGTCACTTTTCCATCACCATCACTTCGGAAAAAAAAGAAACCGACAAGCCGTCAGAGCCGAAAAAAATTGACATTCGCGTAAGCATCATTCCGGGAAATTACGGGGAGAGTATTGTTATGAGAATTCTTAATCAATCCGATGTTATGGTATCGGTGGAAAATTTGGGATTAAGAGGTTTGGCTTACGAACATGTTCAAAAACAAACGAGCCGTCCCAACGGAATGATTCTAACCACCGGCCCTACCGGTTCGGGAAAAACCACCACCCTTTACGCTTTAATAAATAAACTGAATGTCCCGGGTGTAAAAATAATAACCGTGGAAGACCCCATTGAATACGAGATTGAAGGAGTCTCCCAAACTCAAGTAAGTAAAAACAAAGATTATACTTTTGCCAAAGGCCTGAGAGCTATTGTCCGACAAGACCCAGATGTTATTTTGGTCGGGGAAATTAGAGACGAAGAAACCGTAGATATTTCCATGAACGCCGCCCTTACCGGACATCTGGTTCTTTCCACGCTTCACTCCAATAGCGCTTGCGCTTCCATTCCCCGTTTGATTGAGTTGGGTGTCAAACCGGCTGCCATTGCGCCGGCAGTCAACGCCATCATTGCCCAGCGCTTGGTCAGAAAACTTTGCCCTTATTGCAAAAAGAAATATAAACCGGCTAAAGAAACGGTTGAATCCATTAAGAAAATTCTGGCTATAATCTCTCCTAAATCAAAACTGGAAATTCCCAAAGATATTCCCGCGCTTTATCGTCCGGTAGGCTGCTCTAAGTGTCACAATTTGGGATACAAAGGAAGAATAGGAATTTTTGAGGTGATCACTATCTCCGAAACTATTGAAAATTTAATTTTAGATATGGCCAGTGAAAGCGAGATCGCTAAAGCGGCTCTGGAAGAAGGCATGGTTACCATGACTCAAGATGGAATTTTAAAGGCTCTGGAAGGAATAACTTCTATGGAAGAAATTTGGCGCGTTACCGGACAATCAGAATTTTTGGAAAACATATACGAAGAGCTTATGGAGCAATCTCTCTCCCGCGCTTATTTAATTCCGGAGAAAGATTTAAATAATGCCCTAAAAAATATCCATTCTTTAGAAAAGCTTGCAAAAGAAATCAGTCAATACGAACAAAAGGAGGTTTTAAAAATAATTTTTGCCAGCGCCTTGCTTTTAAAGGCCGGCGACATCCACATTGAACCCGGAGAACAAGACGTAAAAATAAGATTTAGAATTGACGGAATATTGCAAACGATTGGCTCTGTTCCTCTTAATGAATTTCCCTCTCTCTTGGGAAAAATAAAAACATTAAGTGGATTTAAAGCTGAAGTAAGAGAAGGCGTTAAGGATAGCCGCTTTTCCGTAACTATAGCCAGACCATTTGAAAACATCACGGAAACCACCGTTGGTGTCCGCGTTTCCATAATTTTGGGAGGTTACGGAGAAACAGTGGTAATGCGATTATTGAATAAATCCGCTACCGCGTTAGACATTGAAAAACTGGGCATAAGAAAACAAAATCTGGATAAAATAAAAGAGCAAATCAAACAGCCCAGCGGAATCATCCTTAACACCGGTCCTACCGGTTCGGGAAAAACCACTACCCTTTACAGCTTACTTGCCGAATTAAATAATCCGGAAGTGAAAATAATAACCGTAGAAGACCCCATTGAATATCAGCTAGAGGGAATTTTGCAAACCCAAGTAAGCGATAAGCATAGTTATGATTTTTCTACGGCGCTCCGCTCTCTTTTAAGACAAAATCCCGACATTATGCTTATAGGAGAAATTAGAGATGAAGAAACCGCCAAAACAGCCACCCAAGCTTCTTTGACAGGACATCTTATTCTATCCACCTTGCATACCAATGATTCCGTCGGCTCAATTCAAAGGCTGATTAATATGGGCGTGCGCTCAGATGATTTAGCCACAGCTGTCAACGCTTTCATGGCACAGAGATTGGTGCGCCGACTTTGCGACTGCAAAAAAAGGGTTAAAATGTCTCCGGAAGAAAAAGAAAAGATAACCAAAGTCTTGGAAACAATTTCTCCTCGCTCCGGAATAGATTTATCCAAATTTAAATCCATTGATTATCTCTACAAGCCCGGAGGGTGTTCTCAATGCAACCATATCGGATACCAAAACAGAACGACCATCAGTGAAGTTCTAATTGTTGACAAGGATATTGAAAAATTAATCTCGCAAAACGCTCTCCCTTCCCAAATAGAAGAAAAGGCCATTGAAAATGGAATGCTTACCCTAAAACAAGATGGGATTTTGAAAGTTCTGGAAGGAGAAACCACTTTGGAAGAAATAGAAAGAGCAACCGGAAAAATATAAAAAATCCTGTTTATGAAAATTATGCCTACAACTTATTTTCTGGTCTTGTTGTTATCGTCTGTAATTTTTCATTTTTTCTTTCCGGTAATCCAAATCGTTTTTACTCCTTATAACTATTCGGGTCTGGCGCTAATTCTCTTTGGCATCATAATAAATATTTGGACAGACCACCTTTTTAAGAAAAATTTAACTACCGTCAAGCCTTATGAAAAACCTTCTTGCCTGGTTATTGCCGGACCTTTTAAAATAAGCCGGCATCCTATGTATCTCGGAATGGCTTCTCTCCTAATGGGTGCAGCTGTTTTTATGGGTTCCGCAATCTCTTTTGCCTTCCCACTCATTTTTATAATTTTAATGAAATCGCTTTTTATTCCCAAAGAAGAAAAAGCCATGCAAAATGCTTTCGGTCAAAAATATCTAAATTATAAAAATCACGTTCGTCAGTGGATATAAAAAATGGATATAAAAATATCTCGCAAAAAAAATCCTCGGTTATGTCTGAGGATTTTTTATTTGAAACAGAGGCATCTATAGATGCCTCTATAGATGCCTCTAAAAAAATTGAAACTGTCTTCTGCCCGTTTAAAAACTCACGTTTACTTCTTCGGAATCACTGGCTTCATTCCCATTCTTATCGGTAATCTTAGCTTTGACCTTTAAAACAGAATTATTTTCTTCTTCGGAAATAGAATAATCAACGCTAAAATCTTTGTCGCCCAAAGAGCTTACTTCTTTGTCATCCACATAAACTTTAACTCTGTCCACCCCGTAGGCAGCGCTGGAATCAACGGTTATAACAAGTCGGGAAGTATTTCCACCCGCCACTGAAAGATTGATCTCAGGCAAGTAATCGTTAAAATCGCTTTGCCGGCATTCCTCTTCCACCAGCTCTCCCCAAATATATTTATCCTTCTCTTCTTCATACCATTTTTTAACTCCTTTTTCCCATTTTTTAAATTGCGGATCATCTTCGGGATCTTCCGGATAATCGCCGCGGGGATCGTCTTTTTCAACATACCAAAGTATGTTGTGAACATTGGCAAAACTTCTTTCTTTTTTATCCTCGCTCAAGCAATATTTATTAGCCAAGCAATATTTATCTTTTTTTCCGGGAATCTCGCAAACCTTAACATCTTTTTTAATGTCCAGCTCTCCTTTCAGAATTGGTTTCTCAATATCCTCTTCTTCTTTATATTCCGGAAAAGATTCTATATTGTAATTTCCTAAAACCTGACTTATAAAATCCCTCCAGATGGGAGCAGCTACATAAGCCCCCGCGGAGCCCTCCTTCATAGGAGTATTATCATTATTTCCCGCCCAAACACCTACTGCCAAAGAAGGAGTGTAGCCAATTGTCCATCCATCTCTGAATTCATTGGTCGTACCCGTCTTGGCCGCCACGGGACGATCGTCAAAACGAAGAGGGTTGTTTTCCCCAAAAGCCGGCGCACGATACTTGTTGGTAGAAATAATATGATCAAGCATAGCCACATATTTCTCTTTTACCGTTTCTTCTCCGGCGGACGGCTTAAATTCTTCCAATATTTCTCCCTGACTGTTTTCCACTCTTAAAATAGCTGTTTTTTCGTGACGAATTCCGCCATTAGCCAAGGTTCCGAAAGCGGAAACATGGTCCAATAATTTCACTTCTCCTCCGCCTAAAACCAGTGAAAGCCCGTAGCGCTCCGGCTGATTTAACCCGGTTATACCTAAGCGCTTTGCCATTTTAATAGAATCCTTCACGCCAGCCAAATAAAGCGTCTTAACCGCCGGAATGTTAAGCGATTGACCCAAAGCTTCCTTTATTTTTAAGGGGCCATGAAAAGTTCCGTCATAATTTTGCGGTTTGTATTCTTTATCCGTTCCTGTTTCAAACTCGGTTTCCACATCAAAAAGTATGGTTTCGGGAGTATAACCCTCTGAAAAAGCCGTAAGATAAACATATGGTTTAAAAGAAGATCCCGGTTGGCGATCGCGAATAGCCACATTGACTTGTCCGTCAATAGACTTATCAAAATAATCCTTGGATCCTACCATGGCTAAAATTTGTCCGGTTTTGGGATCAACAGCCACCAGTGCCGCATTACTGGCATTATATTTTTCTTCATTTTTTTTCGCTCCCTCCTGAACCGCTCTTTCAGCAATCTGTTGTTTGTCCCAATCCAAAGTTGTATAGACATTAAAGCCTCCTTGTTCTATTTCTTGATTGTCATATTTTTCCTCCAAATATTCTTTCACATACATAACGAAATGCGGCGCTTTTATTTCCTCTCGGTGAGAGGCTAATTTACTGAAAACATCTGATTTTATCGCTTCCTCTGCCTGTTCGCGGGAAATATATCCCAAATCGGACATTCTTTTTAAAACCGCCTCTTGTCTCATTTTTAATTTTTCCAAATGGGAACCATAAGGAGAATAATAAGTTGGCGCCTTAGGCAAAGCCGCTAGCATAGCTGCTTCATCCAGCGATAAATCGCGAGCGTGTTTTCCAAAAAAAGTCTGAGACGCCGCTTCAATACCGTAAGCGTTGGAACCGTAAGGTATCTCATTAAGGTACATTCCTAAAATCTCGTCTTTGGAAAACTTTTGCTCCATCTCAATGGCTAAAATAACCTCCTTAATTTTACGCGTATAGGTTTTCTCCGAAGTCAAAATGGAGTTCTTAATAAATTGCTGGGTAATAGTTGAACCTCCCTGCGCCACTCCCCGATTAAGAAAATCCTTAATGGCCGCTCTAAAAATGGAACTCAATTTTATACCGTGATGAGAATAAAAATCCTGGTCCTCCAAAACAATGGTAGCACATTTTATATTGTCGGGAATTTCCTGAAAAGGAATAAGTGTTCTCTTTTCTTCTCCGTGGATCTCATAAAGCAGATGTTGACCGGTGCGATCGTAAATTTTACTGGACTCCACCACCAACCGCTTGTTTATTTTACTCGGATCAGGCAAATCTTTGGCGAAAAAAGCAAACACCCCGATCACTCCCAGCAAAAAAAATCCAACCAAAAAAGCCAAGGCTCTAACCAGTCCCTTGCCTAGCTTATTCTTATCAATCTCCTTGAATTTTCTAGCTGTAAAAACAGGTTTCATAAACTATAATTTTATTTTTCTAACTCTTTCAAATCATCATCAGTTATTCCTAGTTGATCCAAAATCCAAATATGCCTTGGATTTCCAGGATCATACTTTCCTATAAAAAACCTTCTCTCTTCTTCAGGATTATTTTTCAAAACATTCCAAACTCCTATATTACCCTCCCTATAGACAATATCTTTTGTAAAACAAGTTCCTCTGGTCTCACAGGTTGTTCCTCTAAAAGTACGAACGCATTGATTCCACGCGAATTCATTAGCATTTTCTTTGGCTTCTTTTTTGTTTTTGGATGATCTAATAAAATAAAAATTTCTTAAAATTTCAAATACTTCCCGAAAATTTCTTTTTCTGCCATCTATTCCCATAGCTAAAGCGCTTGTAAAATGTCCGGCAAATCCGGCAAATTCATTAGCGCCTTTAATTTTTTGCTCCTCATATGTCGCCACTCCTTCTTCCCCTTTCAGTGCTCTATCCAATCCTAGTCCCAGTAGTCTCAATTTTGTTCTTTCACCTCTTTCTCTTCTTCTGACATGCGTTCCTATTTCATGCTTAATTAAAGCTTTTAATGATGTTTGTTTTAATTTTCTTGTTTTTGGTATTCTTATTTCTTTATCTCCTTGTCCCACATTAATAGATGTGTACCTTCCTTTTTCGTCTACTATTACTGACCAGCCAGATAATTGATAGTTTTCTAGCGCTTCTTGAAAGACTTGTTTGATTTCTTTCGCGGAATATTCAATATTTCCTTTTATGGATTTTAATTTTGTAATTTTATAACTGGAAAAATTTATTTCACTTTCATTATTCATTAATGCTTCAAAAAGTTCTGTATTTATTTTTTTTGCAGATTCGCTTATATCTGGATCATGGTCAAACATTTTCTTATCAATCATTTTCTTGGCCTGAGAAAGAGTGTATTCATAAATTTCCTTTTCTGGTTTTCCATAAATAAAGCGGGAATATCTAGAAAATCGCTTATCATCACCTACTTTAGTTGCTTTTAACATTCTAATTTCAGCAATTTTTTCATTTAATTTCCAACGATATATTTGTCTGATTAATTTATCTTTTTCATTATTTAAAATTTCATTTTTTAAGTTTAAAAGTTCTACTTCTTTTTGCTTAAAATTTAATTTGTCCAGTTCGGGATAATCTAATCGAGGATTATCAATTTCTCCGCTTAGAAATTTTCCTTTCTGTTCATCTCTATATTTTTTATTTCCTGTTAAATATTCGTAATCCTGAAAAGCAGCAATATTTTTAAATCTCTTGTACCATTTATCATCTAACGACTCCAGTTTTTTTGGCTTCTTTAAAGCGTTATTAAGATTTGATTGCTCAAAGTTCATAATAATTAACCAACTTAAATCTTTTGATCATTTCGCTAAATTCTCTACTTTTTAAAATCTTTAATTCTTTTTCCCGCTGTTCATTATAGATATATTTGCAATTTTCATCATAATAACCCGGATGGCAAACTAATTCAACAATATTTTCCTCTGCTTCTTTTATTTCTTTAAATAATTTCTCTTTTCTTTTTGGATGCCAGCTGATAAATCTATCAGGAGTTTTTATTTTATGTTTTTTTAAAATTTCCCTGTCTTCTGTAAATCTGGATCTCACCGGCAAATTATATTTTTGAGCTATTTCAATAACCTTGAATAAATTACCTCCGGTCAAATGGCAGTGCTGATGTCCGTCAAAATGAGAAGGAAATTTTCCAAATTTATTTTTAAATTTTTTTACTTGGTCTTCAATTTCCCTTAAAGAAGTTCTCTCTTTAAGTTCTAAATGAAGTCCAATAGAAATGCCCCTAAAGTTTAATAGATCCGATGACTTAATGTGTTTTTTATCTATCATCACTGTTATACTAGAAATGATATTTTTTTTAGCGAGCTCTAAAATGCCTTTATTAAATTTTTCGCTTAACCCGTAATCGTCTGCGTTAATGATAATTTTTCTCACTACTATTAAGAATTTTTACTTATAAGTTTAACTATTTCTCTTGCCACATTAATCTCTGGATAAACACTTTCAAATCCCTCAAAGCAAGGGAAGGCATTAACCTCAATAACAAAATATCTTCTACCATCTTTTATTATGTCCACTCCCGCTAAATCAAAACCGATTTTTCTGCAAACATCTTCGGCAAATTTTTCCATTTTAGCATCCGAATATTTTTCTACTAATCCTCCTAAAGCAAAATTGTTTTTCCATGTATTTTTAGTGGCCGTTCTTTTCATAATTCCCAAAGATTTTCCACCACACACCAAGACCCTGTAATCACAATTATTTTTTACAAATGGTTGATAAATTAAATTCCAATTTCTTTTATCTTTTAAAAAATTTTTAAGTTCTGAAATGTTGTCAATCTTAAAAACCCCCGCTCCCATACCCCCACGACTTTTCTTTATTACGATGGGATATTTAAAACCATCGCCTCCCAACACTTTTTCAACTTTTTCAACTTTATTGTCGCCCAAATGAATAGTGGAAATTGCGGGAATTTTATTTTGAAAAAAAATCTGCGATTGGAAAAATTTATCATAAAAAGGATATCTAAGAATAACTTTTTCGTTAATAAAAAAAATACCCGCGTCTTTTAAAAAATTAGCAGTAGAATAAAGCTCGCTCGTTAACCTAATAAGAATCTTTTTCTCTTCCGATTTTACTCCTTTTTTAACAATCGCATAACTCGGAACATCAAAAAATGCAGCGCTATATTCATCTAAATTTATTTTTTTGTTTTTTAACTTCAATCCCCTTGGCTTAAAAATCAAATCTCCCCATTTAATAAAATCGTATTTAAGCTTATCGCACTTTAATTCTTTTACTATCCTGTCTATTGTATGTATCTTTTTATTTATTCCAAATAATAATATTTTTTTCATAAATATAATTTTCGCTTAAACACATCTAATAGTTTTTCGTACATATTAATCATATAAGGTTTTTCACTGGGAGTAAAATATAATCCCGGCATAGAATTCAATTCCACAACCCAAGGTTTACCATTTTTATCAAACATAAAATCAATAGAATAAATTTTGGGTCTAAACGTTTGAAAAATGTCACTGGCATGTTTTATTATAGGCTTTAGAACTTTTGGTAACTTTTTTAAAGGAACTATTTTTAGCGAACCTCCTTGCGCAAGATTAGCCAAAAAACTTCCCTTTTGAGGCTCTCTTATATAGGCATAAATAATTTCATTATTTATAAAAACCAATCTTAAATCATGCATACCCCTACTAACACCGGGAATTCCATCAGATGAGTCTATAAAATCCTGAACGATGCAAGATTGGCTTACTTTAATTTTTTCTAAAACATTCTTTTTGTCAGTAATCCAGATATCTTTTCCTCCACTCTCACTTACTGGTTTTATTACAACCTTATTGGTGGTTATTTTTGGAAGAATATTCTTTAAATCACTGTTGCTTTCCGCTATCCAGCTTCTTTTGCTCCATTTCTCAAAAAATAAACTAGTGATAAACTTATCGTCAATAATTCTTGTAAAATTTAAGTTATTAATGAAATTATATTTTTCTGATATTAGTTCTTTTTTATAATAAACTTCCGCTCTAGCTTTAGTTTTATCATAAATAATATCAGGACTTATGTTGTAAACCTTTTTCCATTTCCCGCCTTTTCCTTCAAAAATCCAAGCGTATTTAAAAATATTTTCATCATAATCATACCACTGATAAGAAGCTCTATACATCTGAATTTCATTTTTCTTGCAGAGTGAATAAAAATACTCATAGGAATATTGATAATCTTTATTTTTAAACGGCTGACTTTTTTTCCAATTGCTTTTTCCAAAAAGGATTAAAACTTTTTTCATAAATATTTCATTTTATACCTTATTAACATCTATCAAAAAACCTCCCAAATTTCTCTTACCGATTATCACCGGATATTTTAATTCCGTTCTGTCAATAATGGTAATTTTAGTCAGCACTTTTCTTTTGTCCATAATAAAACTCACTTTTACCATAGGCCGGTAAGTTGTTCCGTGAGAAGAATGAATGATCACGGTAGAGTCAATATAAGGAACGTTTTTTACCATATTCCAGCGTTCCTTTTTGCTTAAATTCTTTATTTCATAATAATCAACATTTAATTTCTCATATTCTTCCACTGTTTTTTCAAAACCTAAACTCTTAGCTATTTCATCATCCATAGAAGACCATCCGGCACCGGTATCAATTTTAGCCTCCGCTTCAACTTCCTTACCCTTTCTGCCAATCAATTTAATTTTCTCCACGGATCCGATAACTCTTTTTCCAGAAATTTCTTCCACCTCTTCCTCTACTCCTCCTCCAAAAAGATTCATTCCCACCCTTACACCTCTTTGAATGCTTTTAATTTTTAATCCACTCACCCTCTCCAAGCGCTCCTTAAGTCCTTCTAAATTAGCAATTTGAATTGAGAGTCCGGCGCGAGCGTTAATTTCCAAAAAAACCGGTCCGCGCTCCTTATCTATGGCAATATCAGCCCCCAAAAAACCCAAGCCCGATATCTCTTGCGCTTTAACCGCCAATTCTAGCATTTCTTTCCAAAAAGGAATTACAATTCCGGAAAGAAGCATTCTTGTGTCTGGAGCATATTCAATAATTTTAGATTTCCCCTGAACCGCCGAAGTGGTAATCCCCGTAGCCAAATCAATTCCGACACCCACCGCTCCCTGTTGAAGATTAGCTTTTCCGCCGGAAGCTCTGGTCGGAAGACGTAACATCGCCATTACCGGAACTTTATTATAAACAATTATCCTGATATCGGGAATTCCTTTATAAACATATGGCTTAAATAATTTAAGTAATTGCATTCTTTCCTCAAAAAAAGCCATATCCGGAGCACCGGCACTGGAAAAATTTCCATCCAGTATGTTTCTTATGTGATTCTTTAGGTCCTCTACCGTAACAACCGACCTGTCCGCTTTAACCCAGGCGTCCGATCTGTTTTTTTTTCTTCCATAAATCACCAATATTCCTTCTCCGCCTAAACCACTATTGGGTTTGAGCGCAAACCCTGACGGTAACATTTCCCAATCAAAATTTTCCAATTCTTCATGAGAAGAAATTTTGGCTATCAGTTTGGGAACCGGTATGCCATTTTTTCTAAGAATTCTTTTACTGATTATTTTGTTATCCGCAACCCAAATAGCCTTTTTTAAATTATTCGGTCTGACATAAGTAAAATTCCTAGCATTCATTCCCAGTATTTTTTTTCTGTTCTTTATAAATTTAACCAGAGTGCTTTTCATAAAAAATTTATAGTTTCAAGTTTTTATAAATATTTCAAATTATCAGTCGCTCTTTTTTAAAATTTCTCTGAATCTGAAATATTCCGAAAACCTTAAGCCCGTCCATTTTCCCAAAACAAAATTTATAGGAAGAATAAAAACAACCAACCACGGATAAGCCACTATAATACTTACCAATATATCCCAACTGGCAATATAATAACCCACCAGAGAAATAACTAAAGTTTCCACCGCCAGCAAAAAAGCCGTTCTGTTACCCTTGTCTATTTGGGCCGCTACAAATTTCTCCACAATGGCTATCATTATAAGCAAAGGAAAAATGGAAACCGAGGCCAGTCCTGTTCTGTGAAGAGAGCCTCCTAAAATCAATATGGCTAAAATAAAAAAAGCTACCACACTTAGTGTTATGGCCACGCGGGGAAGATAAAGTAAACGAAATTTTTTTAAAATATAGCGCATAACCATACCAACAAAAATAACACTTATAAAAATAACCACTCCATACTTTACTCCGTTCACGCCCATCGCCAAAAAGGCCAAGGTTATAATTAAGGGAGTATAAATTCCAAAAGCCTTCACTCCGAAAACTTGCCTAAAAAAAGCAATGACCGTAGCGATAATCGGAAGCGTTAAAATTAAAATGATTGTTTCCAGCGGAACTCCCTGTAAAACAAAATAATTAATTAGGGGATTGATAGTGTTCATAACAATTGTCTTAAGTTATTTATTTTTTAAATTATTTATTTTCCGACTATTTATATGGCAAATGGCTATAGCTATGGCATCAGCAACATCATCTGGCCTAGGAATATTCTTTAACTTTAAAATATTCTTTACCATTAACTGTATTTGTTTTTTTTCCGCTCTTCCATATCCAGTCAAAGCTTGTTTAACCTGAAGCGGAGTATATTCAAATAAGCTAACTCCTAATCTTTCCAAAGTCAACAACATAGCCCCGCGCGCTTGACTCACTTTCACCGCTGTTTTTACATTTTTAAAAAAGAATATGTCTTCCACAGCCGCTTCCTCCGGTCTGTATTTCCGAATTATTTTTTCCATATCGCCCGCTACTTCTTTCAATCTTCGCGCCGTGGTTTCCTTGGCCGAGGTACTGACGCACCCGTAAGCCAATGGGAAAATCTTTCCCGCCCTTTCCTCTACAACCGCCCAGCCGGTCGTCGCCGTCCCGGGATCAACCCCCAATATTCTTAAATTTTCATTGTCCATTTTGGCTGATATATTTTTCAATGTTTTAAAAATTAAAAAGATTTACTCGAAGAATTTTTAATTTTTAATTTACCATTTTAATTAAATTTCTAATTCTTAAAAATTTAATCATTAAAGCTTAATTAAAAACTGCCTACCTGCTAGCGAAGCGGGAAAATTAATTATTGGAAATTAAAATTTGTAGATTTATAAATTGTCATATATCTCTTGCACATCTTCACATCTCTCTAGTTCTTCCAAAAGTCTTTGATACTGCACTTTTGTTTCTTCGTCTGCTTCCACTATGCTCTTCGGCTTGTATTCTGATCCGGAAACTTCAAAATTCCAAATTACACTTCCTTTTCCGCCCAATTTTCCTCCGAACTTTCCCAAGACCGTTTTAATTCCACCTACTGTCCGATTTCTATTGTCCGTTAAGGTTTTTATTATTATCATTATTCCGCCCGAATCACCTACCTGCCGAAGAGGCAGAAAAGCCTCGTAAATTATTTCTTCAATCTCTCCTTGGTCTTTTAATTCTCCGGTTCCTTTTTTAATCGCCCGCTCAATATTTTCCTTAGGCATATTGGCGGCGCGCGCCTGATCCATTGCCAGCTTTAACTTAAAATTAGTATACGGATTCCCTCCGCCTTCCCGTGCGGCAACAATAATAGCCTTTCCCAATTTGGTAAAAGCACTAGCTCTCTTAGCATCTGTTAAAGCTTTCTTATGTTTTATAGTACTCCACTTTGAATGTCCTGACATAATCGCATAACACGAAACGCATAACGCGAAACGCGCATTGTAAAAAATTAATCCCATAGAGCCTGAAACGCGACTTGCCGCTCCGCGATACAAGCCATATGTTATATGACCCACAACCTACAACTTAATCCTATCACTTTGCCAAGCTAAATTCAAGAGTAAAAAATGACACTTGACAATGCGCAACACAACTGACTATAGTTAAAAAGATATAGTTATTAAATTCATGAGTTCTTTTAAATAAAAATAGGGAGGACAAAAAATGTCAGAAAAAAACAATTTTAATCCCCCGCCGTTAACTATCGGCAATCTAACCGCGCCTCTCCCTATAATTCAGGGAGGTATGGGAGTTGGTGTGTCGATGGCAGGGCTGGCCTCCGCTGCCGCCAGGGCCGGAGGTATAGGCGTTATA
>JAGYNK010000110.1 GCA_018400055.1 Candidatus Moraniibacteriota bacterium | reverse complement strand
TTGGTAGTTAATGAGATATTGGTTGAAGTGGTGCCGGAAGCTAAAGTTCCGTTGGGAGAAGGGTTGGAGAGAGTGGGAGGAGTGGTGTCAGAAACAGAAATTGATCCAATAAAAGCATTGCCTTGATAATCCAGGTTAGGTGGTGTCTGGTTATAGATGACCACATCATCGAAATCAACAGCCATGCACCTCCCATTATCTGGAGAATTTTGATTGCTCCCGATACCAAATCTAGTCCAACCCTCCATTGAAGATAGATCACCATCACTCCAATCAACATCACTCTCGTTTATCAACAACATCCCATCCAGCCAAAACTGCGCTATACCATCCATTTGATTAGTGTCCATCCCCACATGTATTTCAAATATATGCCAAGAGCCATCAGATATATTTGATGGATAAATCCGGGGCCAGCCACAATCATAGCACCTGGCTTGATAATAGTCAGAAGTGCTTTGCGCAATTAAGGCGAACTGATCACCCCACGCAAATTCCGGGATCAATTCTGTGTTTTCTGAATTAAAATATAATATCTTATCATACTGCAGAGGATCCCAGCTGAAACCCTTCTCATACCTCATATACCACCTCACCCAAAGCTCTTTCTGAGGATTAGGAAACACAACACTGATACCCCCACTATTAATATTTGTGCCATCCCCTACCCAATGCCTCTGACCCTTACCTCCCATGCCATTAGGATTATTTGCATCTGATGTAATCTGCTCATATTGCCCGCCACAAGTCCAACCACCAGCCTTACTAAGACCATCACAGCTTAAAGGGTCATCATAGGTATTCCAATCGGCACAATCATAGCTCGTCTTCCAATATCCATTTGTAAAGGTAATAGCTGCTTCTGTTTTTTTTCCAAGTCCCAAAATCCCTAGGACTAAAAATAAAGAAAAGATTGAAATGATAGTTTTATTTTTCATAAGTTTAATATCTAAATGTAGATTTTGTTTATACTATTATAATTCTTTTTTATTTTTTTTCCAAAAAATAATCATGGCTAAAATCATTGTTCCCAGCGAAAGCAATTGACCCATCGTTAAACTTTTTAAAATAAATCCTAGATGCTCGTCCGGTTCCCGAAAAAATTCCAAAAAGAAGCGGAAAGAAGAATAGCCGAAAAGATAAATACTAAATAAAAATCCGGGAAAATAATATTTACGATATTTGTTTTTTAATAAGTTTGACGATAGAAATAGAATTAAAAACAATACCATACCTTCAAAGAAAGCTTCGTATAATTGTGAGGGATGGCGCAATATCCCTGATGAATCGGCGGGAAAATACATGCCCCATGGCATATTCGTCGCTCTTCCATATAATTCTCCGTTTAAAAAATTTCCAAGGCGGCCAAAAAAATAGCCAACTGGGACAGCGGGAATAATCCAGTCCGCCAGTTTCCAAAAGTTAATTTTATATCTCCCGGCAAAAATAATGCCCGCCAGAATTGCGCCGATAAGTCCGCCGTGGTAGCTCATTCCGTAGTAACCAGTAACTAGTAATCCGTAACTAGTAATTTGAATGGGTAGGAATATTTCTAGAGGATTTTGGATAAAATAATTTAGATCGTAAAATAAAACATAGCCTAGCCTCCCGCCAATTAAAATTCCGATTAAAATATGAAGAAATAAATTCCGTAACTGGTAATTGGTAACTAGTAATTCGGAACTTTGAATTTTTTTAATTTTGTCAGCCGGAGACTGATGCTCCTTAGGCAAAAATTTTGAATTGTCATTTTGCATTTTGATTTTTGCATTTTGATTTTTTTCCGATAAAATCTCTCGCTTATTCAAATTAAGCAATAAGTATACAGTCACAATGCCAACAACAAACATTATTGAATACCAGCGGATAGAAAAAAATCCGATAGAAAGAAATATCGGATTAATGTATTCGGGCAGATGCTGGTAGAAATATAGATTCATTAGCTTCGCTAGCTTCATTAGCTAGTTAGATTTTAATCTAGTTCTGTTGTCGTGGATTTAACTTTCTGATCATAACGTTTAACATTTTCATAACTTCCTCCAGTAAAGAATCGGCTTTTAAATAATTAAGATTCCTTGTCTTTGGTAATCTTTTAGCTATTTCGATTTGAGTTTCTAATTCTGCGCCAGAACCATATGAGATTCTCAAGAATTGCAGATAATCTTTTTTCATCCCTCTAAACCTTCCTTCTGCAATATTAGAAGGTATTGAAACTGCCGATCTTCTCATTTGTGATGTCAATCCATAAATTTCTTCTCTCGGAAATTCTTCCGTTAATTCATAAACAGCCATAACTACTTCTATTGATCTTTGCCAAACTATTAAATCTCTCTACATGAATTTATTCTTTTATTCATGAGCTAGTGAAGCTAAAAGCTAATGAGGTTAGCTGTTGCACCTTTTAAGTTGTCTTTTAAATTCCACCGCGTAAATTTCCCAGAGGGCTAAAAAAAGCGCCATGATAACCGGTCCAGCTATAAATCCGATCAGTCCGAAAGTAATAATGCCTCCCAGGGTGGCAAATAAAACCAGAAGAGGATGCATTTGCGTGTCCATTCCAACTAATTTTGGACGAAGAAAATTATCAATAAAGGAAATTAATATCAGTCCCACCGCCAAAATAGTGACGCCTTGCCAAATATTTCCCGTAAAAAGCATGATCAATCCGGCCGGAAACCAAACCAAGCCGGAGCCTATGGCCGGAATAATGGAAAGAATAACCATTATCACGCCCCAAATAACCGGAGATGGAACTCCCGTAAAAGCAAACAACAATCCTCCGATGGTACCTTGAATTATTCCAATGATAATTGTTCCTTTAAGAGTAGCTCGGGACATGGAGATAAATTTTTCCAAAAGTATTTTTTCATGAGTGTCCCGTAAGGGGCTGACAAATATGATCTTATTGGCAATTTTTTTTCCTTCTATGAAAAAATAATACAAAGTAAAAAACATTACAAAAATCCAAATTATAAAACCGGCGATATTTTGGTAGGTTTTTTGAATAAAAATAAGAAAACTATGGCTTAAGTTTTTAAGAGATTTGGATAATTCTTCCTGGCTTAACATTTCTTCAATGCCAATATCCTGCAATAAAGGAATGCTTTTTAGATAATCAATGCTGGCTGTTACATGCTTTTGGTAAAAATTTTCTTCCGCGGAAACTTTTTTATATATGTCGCTGGCTTCATTGGTCATCAGTCCTAACACCGCAAAAACCGGCAAAATAATAACCAATAAAACCAACAAGCAGGCAAGCAAGGAAGCGATCGGTTTTCTTTTTCCGGTAATTTTCAAGAAAAAATTATACGGTCGATTAAAGACAATGGCAAATACTGTAGCCATTAAAATGGCGGTTAAAAAGGGTTTGAACAAAAAAAAAGCCAAGATGCTTATAACCAACAGAGCCAGCATAAAAAAATAAGTGTTGTAATTTTTTAACTGCATAATTTTACCTTTACTTTTCCAAAAATTTAAATTAACTTTTACTATATCATTTCCCACTCCGTAATAAATACGGGATAGGCTCCAGCGAGAATATACATAAACCAATAATCCAGATTACCCATCAAGTCGGGAATGGCAAATTTAAGTTAATGTCAAACAAAATTCCTTACCTATAATTTACATCATATGTAAATTTTAGGCAATCAGTTTCAAATTAAGTAAAAACTTAAAATATTTTTAAGTTTTAAAAAAGCACTTATTTTCAGCCAGAGACCGATTCGCCATTGGAGAAGAGTAAGTGCTTTTAAAACTATCTTTTTTTGAAAAATAAATTAAGGTCGGTAATATTCCAGATTGTTATTCACAAAACCTAGTGCTGATTGTCTTTTATTCATTTCGTGATCCTTGTATATTTTTTCATATTTCCAAAGTTTGAGAGCTTTTATGTCTTTTAAATCAACTTTGTCGCTGTAATCAGTGGTGGAACCTTCGGGATTAATCACATGCACGGTCAACTTCCGATGGCCGCTATTTAACAAATCATCTAAATTAAAGTGAGCTTCCACTTTATCCATTCCTTTTTTAACATCTCTTCTTGTCTTATGGGAATCTCGACTTCCCAGTTTTATCTCTACGTCCTTATCAAACTTTTTTCCTCGGACGACCACTCTTACTTTTTTATGACCATTGGAACTTATGAATTTTCTCACTTTTATTTTTTTTATATCCGGAGCATTAAGAGAAGAGCTTTCCACCGCTTCAAAAGATGAAAAGTGATCGGCTGAAAAAGTCAGAGTATTGTCTTCTCTGTTATAAACAAGATTGGAAACAATTCCTTCTGCGTCTTCTTCTCCATCTACCAATATAATCGGGTCATCAAACTCGGGAACATTATACATAGTTAAAGTGGCCCCATAATCAGCAAAACCTCCTACTGTATCCGCATTTAAACTTATATAACCCTGGCTAGCCTGCATATTATTTCTAAAATTCATCATAAAATTCATAAATGCATAGCTCATAAAATCAATTGGCTGACTAAAAGCTATTCTCCCGTCAGCCACTCCGTTAGTGCTGTGCTCGAAATAAAGATTCTCCACGGCGTGCCAATCAGTCGCTTCCCAAAGATTTGTTTCTGCTCCTTCTCCGCCCGAAGACATATCGGATTCCATATTGGTTCTCATAGAAGCTATGCCGGCGCAGGCTTCAGTAGCTATTATAGCAGCTTCTCCAGCAGCTATTCCTTCCGATAGCAACTCGGTTTGAGCTACTGCATTACAATCAGAATCATCCGGAGTTTGAAGTTGAGACATTATCCCCCAAATAAAATGATTTTCATTATCATCTGGACTTCCTTCCATATTTTCTTGTTCTATGGCTTGGGCATTATTTAACAGACCGAATACAATAAAAAAACCTGATAAGAAAAACACCGAATATGCCATTGAAATTAATATTTTTTTCATATCATTTTTTATTAATTATTTATTTTATTTATTTTTATATATTAGCTCTTGCTTCCAATAATTTTTGGCGAGTATCTTCATTTACTGTTCCGGTTGTTGACAGACCATTCTGGGATTGAAATTCTATTAAGGCCTGTTGAGTAATCGGTCCGAAGTAGCCGGTGATTTCCGGATGATGGTAAAAGTCATTATTTTTGAGAATTAATTGTAAATTAAAGATTCCTTCCGTGGTAATGCTGTCAATTGGACCGTCCGGTACGCGCAGCGGGATGTTTCTTAAATCAAATTTCTTATAGACTTTTCTTTCTTTGCCGTCGGGATTGGTAACTCTTATATATCTAAGGGGATCGTAATTTTTATCTAAATCATCCCAATCAAACTTAGCAATCAGTCTTTTGCCTCCACTATAAGAAGAGACCGAATCCGCTTCTTTGTAACCGATGGTAACGATAGAATCATCATGCATATGCAAGCCTCTTAATAATAATTTTAATCTTTCTTCCGGATCCTCCGTGGCGTTAAAATAACGTTCCGCTTTCCAGTCATAAATTTTGGGTCGGGCACCAGATTCTGTTTCATCAATATCAGAAAGTTCTCCGCCATTTATGGTGTCTGATACTATGGCAAAAGTAGTAAAGTGTCCAGTGGAAAAACTTACAGTATTATTTTCTTCGTCAATGGAATAATTTTCCATCGGCTGCCACACACCATTATTTTCATCCCAATAAGCCGCCACTAAATCGCCTTCTGTAATCAAACCGGCTTCCACCGTATCCTCATTGTAAGGCATAGTAATCATTACGTCAGAATTAAAAGAAGTTATGGAATTGCCGCTGGTAAGATTATTAGCGGTTAATTCCAGTCCGGTGGTCAAGGGCTTTAAGTTTGTAGTATGGGGAAGTTCAGAGGTAGAAGAAGCACTTAAGGAAACTGTTCCGCTGGTAGCCATAGCATTAGCGGGAACAATCACAGAAGAACCGTCGCTTAAATTAGACACTTGGGAATTAGAAGCGGTAAAGCTTTTGGTGACTGGTGTTATTAACCCGTCTTCGTGGGTAGTTAGGTCAAAATCCAAATCAACTTCGGTAGTTTCCTCAGTAGAAACTATTTTTTCGGAGCCTTCAATATAATCGTTGGTTTCATCTATATCACTGTTAACTCCCAGATGCCATTCATCATCTTCGGTAACATTTAAAATATAATCTCCATTAGCATCAGATTCGGTTTGGGTATAGCCTCCTTCATCGGAATAAGCCCAAATAAAGGCTTCTTCTGCCTCTCCGTCTAATTCAATTTTTCCGGATATTTCCACATTGGCATTTAAAAAAGCTAATTCCACACCGGAAACAGTTTCATTGGCTCCCACTTCCACTTCCACGCGGCGAGGATTAATCAAATCCGGACGGCTGCCTGGCGGAAGGGAAGCGCCTAATTTATAAGTACCATGAGGAATTTCTATGGTAAATTCTCCATTAGAATCAGAAAGATTGTCCTGCATAAACATTGGTCCCATAAAGCCTACTTCCTGCCTTTCGGTATCCATGCCTCTGTTATCCGCAAAAACAAAGACGTCACTCATAGGCTGGCCGTTACCATCCAAAACCACTCCGCTAATGGTGGCGTCTATTTTTCTCACTGTAATATTTTTAGTGATGGTATCGCCGGAATTTCCCGAGACTTTGCTATCAGTTAAATTTTGGGAAAAATATCCGCTAGCAGGATCAACAAAATATCCCAGATTCCAATTATTAATAGCGGAAGCTATTTCCAGTTCATAAGTTCCGGTAGTTTGATCCAAGAAGGCATTTTGCCAGCAACCCATGCCGCCGGTAGCAAAAATCTCCATAAAAGTATTTTTCACTATGTTGCCGTCTTCATCTTTAATGGTTCCGTTAATAGTCATATCATTTTCGTAAATAGTGATATTCAAAGTAACTGTCTGATCTTTAGCGACCGTAACCTCACTGGTTCCGCTGGAAGAATATCCGCTGCCCGGCATAATTCCAACACCGACGTTATAGGTGCCGGGAACTACACTGATGGTATATCTTCCCCGATCAACCGTTCCTCCCATGCCTGGACCCATAAAAGCCTCTTGGCCGGTCTTGTCAGCAAAAACAAATCCTTGTATATCGGAAACAGTTTCTCCATTTCCATCCAGGATATTCCCGGAAATGGTAGCATTGGTATCCACCATAGTTAAGGTTCCTAATGATTTAGTTTCATTGGCTGCAATAGTAATTGGTGGAGGAGTGCTTTCAATTACATAATTATGACTACCTTGAACTAGAAGCCCTACTTCAAACATCCAGGTTCCCGAAAAAACATTTAAGTTTAGATTTCCATTAGAATTAGAACTTTCCGTTGCCCATCCCATACCTTTTTTTCTAAAAGCGTGTACTTCAACCCCATTTAATGGATTCCCATTTTCATCTACAAATTTAGCTGTGATGTGAGAATTTCTTTCAATTAATTGAATAGTGCCTAAATTAACTGTTTCATTTTCTCCTACGGTGATGGAATCTATATCCGGTTGGGCATAATTTCTTTCCCGATCGTCAATTTCCAATTGATAAGATCCACTAGGAATTTTTATACTGAAAGTTCCATTGGAGTTTAACTGAGCATCGCCACCCCCGCCAGTCATAGAATGAGCGCCAACATGGAAAAAGGAGGTATCACTTGGAACAGAGCCGTTCGGCAAGATTACTTTTCCGGTAATATAAGAATTAGCTCGTTGGACAGTAAAATTTAAAGTGCATGATTCTTCGGAGCTATCTTTTTTAAAGCATACTGAACCGGGCATCATACCATAAGCCCAGTCAGCTTCCTCTTCCAATCCTGAGGTACCGGGCATAACGTCCCATTGACCTCCCTTGACCAAAGTGCTATAAGAGCCATTGGAATCCGTATCTACTTCTTTCCAACCCATTCCTCCTCCAGTTGACCACATTTCAACTTTAGCATTGGTTACCGGCGATCCATCCGGATATTTAACTGTTCCTTGGATGGTTTTGGTCGGTTCAGTAAACTGGAGATTTCCAACATTAATTGTTGAGCCGGTGTTGTAAGTTTTGGACACTGAATCACTGGTCCCCCAGTTAGTATCACTGGAAGCGTAAGCGGTGAATTTCAAGCTGGCCCCATTAAGCGGATCACCGGTGCCTTCCAAATCACTGATGCTAAAATAGCCCAGTTCATCGGTATTGCCATATCCCCAAATATGGCTGCCACTGGTAGTATCATTAGTGTCAACGTCTACCCAAGTGCTTCCAACCGGGTCGCCGTCCGGATCAAGAACCCGTCCATAAGCAATGGGGGTACCGATATTGTAATAAGCCCGATAAATTGATTCCTCAATACTTTCATCAGATCCGTCAATTAAATCATCAGAACTATTTGCAGTATAAAAAATAGCCGGATATCTTCCGGTGGATGGATTTTCAAATCCGTCAGCTATAATAGTTACCGTGCTTCCGCCACTGATTTGACTATCTACTTCTGCTACCAGCCAGTTATTAACAACGTAATTAAGATCGCCAATTTGCGCTGAGGTTCCGGCTTTTTTAGTAAGATTAAGGGTGGTTCCCTCAATAGGAAGTTCCGTTTCATCACCATAAGATCCTCCTGATTCAAAAATAATGTTAATTTTTCCTCCTACCGGAATAGCACTAGCCGGCTTGAATTGGAAAGTATATTGTTCGTCAGAAACGCTAACCGACATATTAGTTATAGCTCCGGCGTTGGAAGAATTAATTTTCCAAAAAACGGCTACAGCTACTAAGAAAATAAAAAAACTTAGCACCTTAAATGGTTTTTTTGTAAAGAAATTTTTAATTTCACTCATTTTATTTTTATTTTAATGGTTACGCTTTAATTGTTAATTATTATAACATAAAATAAGAAAATGCATAATGTCTTTTCCATAGTTAATTTAAGTGTCAGATGAAATAATTAAGCAGACTAGTGAAGCTTAACTAAATTAGATAAGAAACTAGAAGGCAGACTGATTGTTCGTTTATTTTTCTAAAATATTTATGGCCTTCAAAGCTGATTTTTCCTTGTCTTTTATTTCTAACATTAAATCAAAATCAAGGTCTTTTACATCACTAAGAAAATTTTTGAATTTTCTGATATCAATGCTTTCTGCATGGCTTCCTTTTATTGCTTTCTTTTTTTGAATACTATAATCGGCCATCAGTTTTCCGTCTTTTTTCTTCCATGTCTTCATTGCCTTAATTAAAGCGCTTCTACGATTTTCTCCATTATTCAAACATTCGTGATGAAAAAAATCAAAAATAATTGGAATTTCAGTTTTTTTAAAAATATATAAACAATCTTTTAAACTATAACTTAAATGATCATTTTCTATTACCAATCTTTTTTTTATTGCAAAAGGCAATTTTTTATAAACTTCAATAAACCTTTCCATCGCAGATTTTTTATCGCCATAAACTCCGCCAACATGTATTTGAATTTTAGCTGATTCATCTAATCCTAATAAATCTAAAACATCGCAGTGATATTTAATCTCCCTAACACTTCTTTTAACAATATCTTCTTTAAGAGCATTGATAATCACAAATTGGTCAGGATGCATATTAACTCTAAATTTATTTTTTTTAAAATAGTTCCCTATTTCCTTAAATTGTCCTTTAAATTTTTTCTGCCAGTTAAATTTGCAAACAGGATGAGAGGCAAAAGGAACCAAGGGACTGCCAATTCTAAAAAATAATAAATTGTTTTTTACATTAAATTCCAGTGTTTTTTTAAGACAATCTAAGTTAAGCTGGATTGTTTCAACCAGTCTTTCCTTACTGTATGAAGCCAGTCTAAATGTTCTATTGGGCGTGCAACCAACTGTTCTGTTAATGCATGGATATCCAATTTTCATTTTGTCAAAATAAAAATAGTTAATAAAACAAATAACCAATTTAGCGTTAATGATATTATGAAGCTAACTGCTATTTTTAATTTTAATTTTTTTGAAAGCAATTCCCCTTTTCCTCTTTGCTTTGAAAGAATCGGACTGATATAAAAAGATAAAAAAGCTCCGTTTAAAAGCAGTAATGGAATAATCGCGGTTTTTAATTTGGCATAAATATCAAATTCAATATAAAATAACAAAATAATCCAAGTTATTGAAGTTAAAATCGCCCCAAACCAAATCAGGGGCTTAGTTATATAATGGGCTTCAATTGTATTATCAGTCCATTTTCTGCTATTCCTAGAAATAAAACCAAAAACATCTATGACGGTAACACTGCCAACCATAATAATAATTCCGGCCAAATGTAAAAAATTAAGAAAAATCATAATATTTTCCAGAATTATTTATTGATTTATTTTATTAATTTATTAAATATTAAATATTTTTACTACAAT
>JAGYNK010000109.1 GCA_018400055.1 Candidatus Moraniibacteriota bacterium | reverse complement strand
ATTCTTTGGGCGGGCATTATTTCTACTCAGAAAATGGGCATCATGGGAGCTGACTGGTTAGTGGGAAAAGCCACCGGCGCGCGCAATTGGTTTGCAAAAATCCCAGTAAGGGCAGCCGTTGCCACAGGAGTTCCGGGGGGAGTGAAAAAAGCTTGGGATGAAAGAAAAGGCATCCGCATTCCCAAAACTCAAGCGAGACTATTCTCCGGTAAAGTAGAAAGAGGAAAAAGAACCGATGAAAGAGAAGCCAAAATAGCCGGTTTTGCTTCTAGTGGTTCAAGCGGCTGGAAAGCGGCGGGTGTCAGAGCAAAAGATAAACGAGTGCGTGAAAAAGCGGATGAAAATAAAAAACTGGGAGTTAGCGCTTCCCAGTTAGAAAAAGATCTTGGATCTAATGATGAAATAACCAGAAAAGCGAGTGCTCTTAATATGGCCGAGCAAGGATTAATTAATAATATTGACAGATTTGAAAAAGCCTTGCAAGCATCAGGAAATGATGATGATTTTAAGAAAAAAATTATAGATAAAACTCCAAAAGAAATAACCAGAGATATAATAAAAGACGGAAAAAGTTTAAATAGAGTTATAGAAGCATCAGTTATAAAAGATGGAAAAAATGTTGATGAGAATAAAACCAAAATGATTCAAGAGATTATTAGAGGTAGAGTCAAAGCAGATAACAATATAAATATCCTGATTGAACACGATAAAAATTATGGAAAATATGGTAAGAATAGTAAAAAATTTGGTGAAATTACTAAATCTAAAAAAGAAATCTATAGTGATCATTTAGAAAAACTTTCCGCCGAAAATTTAGCTAAACAGAAGGACTTACTTGACAAGCAAGAATTCCATGATTTTTTCTTGCTTAATAAAGCTCCCGGAGGACCAGATGAAGATTCTAATTTCATTACAAAAGTAGCTGAGGATATGAGTATGAAAGACAGGCTAGATTGGAGAAAGAGAGGATATAAGATTTAATTTTTAAAAATCCCTAGTAGTATTCACAGTTTCGCCTTATGCTATTCCGGATATTTTTTCTTCCAGAAAAAATCCGGAATGATAAATAAGTAATAATATTTATGCTTGAAGAAACAACAAAAAGTTTTTCCAGTTTTTCTCCGGTGGTAGTTCCCGTTTCGGAAAATGAAACAGAGGAAGAGTTTCTGTATCGTTGGGAAAAATTTGACGCATTGCCTCAAGATACGAAAAACAAACTTTCCGCCGAGGAAACATCGGAAGAAATAAAAAACATAAAGCAAATTTTTAATCTGGAATTGCCCCAAATATCCCATATTTCCAGAATAATTAGAAGTTATTATTTCGGAGAAATAGGATTAGATCGTTTCCCGCAGTTATTGTCGGAAAAATTAGGCATTGATTCAGTTAAAGCTCAAAGCATAGTTGAGCACATCAAGGAAAAAATAATTAATAAGAAAATTAAAACTGAGGAAAATCATACTCGTCGTGATGAAAGAGATGAAAACATCGTTAAACTCCCCATTCTTGAAGCACTGAAAAGATATCCCGATTTAGGCAACCAAAAAATTTCTGATAATGATATAAAACTGGAAATTTTTCCTCATCCGGTTAAACCCTCTATTAGAAACTGGATTACCGATTATCGCCAAACCACAGGAACGGAAAACCGCGGAACTATGGAAAAAAGCCATTACTTGTTTCATGGAAGCAATGCCAGAAAATTAAGCCCTCAAGAATTGCAAAAACTATCGCTCATTTTAAAATCGCTGGATAACCATATTCCTTTAGCTATTAATGCTAAAAAACAAAGAGTGATATTTCCCATAACGGAAGAAAGTAGTCAATCATCAACGAATCACTTGCATTCTATTAGCCGAAAAGTGAAAAATGAAAATATTAATTTATCCTCCCAAAAGCAAAACGAGCATCCGATTGGCAATAATGCTGATAATTTTCATTTTTCATCTCCTCAAACATTTGAAGCTGAGAAAAAAGAGAAAGCTCCCGATAAAAATATGAATTACCGCCAATATCAAATTTATCCTACGGGAATGAAAGATGATGATTCGGAAGAAAAATCAAGACCTAAGAAGAACATCATTAATTTAAAAGAAGATTTTTAAAAACGCTCTTATGCTATTCCGGAAAATTTTGAAACGCTTATCCGCCTTGGGCGGAACACGAAAAAATTTATCCGGAATCTACGCTTTAAATTATCTCACGCATAAGATTTTAATAAACTCTAGATTCCATAATTTTTTCTTCCAGAAAAAATTATGGAATGACAAACAAATATGTTATTCAACGTTCCTCAATTTATCAATGTGGAAGACAAAATAGTCGGTCCCTTTACGGGTAAGCAGTTACTGTGGCTTTTTGTTTTAGGCGTTCTGTTGCTTATTTTATGGAACGCTTTGGATAAGGCCGCTTTCTTTATCTTTGCCATTCCCATAACTCTGGTTTTTGTCGCTTTTGCCTTTTACCGCCCTTATAAACAGTCCCTTATAAGTTTTGTCATAGCGGGGATCAGATTTGTTTTTCGTCCCAAAACTTATTATTGGGAAAGAGAAAACTCCGAAGGAAAAAAAAGCGTGGCCAAAAATAAAAAAACTGGAATAGAAAATGATGCAAGTAATAAAATAACTCCTGAAGAAATCAGAGTATTAGCTGAAATGCTTGATAGTCGGGGAAAAAATAATAAAAAAAGATAAATTAATTTTGGACAGGCGCGCTTTTAAAAGCTTGACCTTAAATTCAAATAAATAAAAAGTTTATGGAATTATTGCACTCAAAAAAATTAGCGCTGGGAGGAAGCGGATCAAGTACTCAAAAATACGTTGACATAAAAGAAATAAAAGACGATGTAATTGTTTTGAAAAATGGTTCGCTCAGAGCTATTCTTCTGGTCTCTTCTATTAATTTTGATCTTAAATCAGGCGAAGAACAAGAGGCTATAATTAGTCAGTATCAAAACTTTCTTAATTCCCTTGATTTTCCTATCCAGATAGTGATCAGCTCTCGCAAATTCAATGTAAAGCCTTATTTGAATCTTTTGGAAAAAAATGAAGCCCAGCAAGATAATGAGCTTTTAAAATTCCAAATACACGAATATGAAAATTTTATTAAAAGCTTAATAAAAGTTTCCAATATAGTTTCTAAGTTTTTTTATATCGTCGTTCCATTTTATCCGGTGGAAAGCAAGGAGCAAGGACCCATGGAAAAAATCATAGCCATGTTTAATCCGCGCCAAGTTGTGGAGGAAAAGGAAATCTTATTTGAAACTTATAAAAATCAGCTATGGCAAAGAGTAGACCACATAAACGCGGGCATTAGCGGAATCGGAGTACAAGTTACATCGTTAAAAACGGAAGAGATAATTGAGCTTTTATATAATTCCTACAACCCGTCCATTTTTACAAATGCCATAATAAATAGGATAGAGGAAGTTGATTTAAGATAGCGTCAATTTTATTTTTTGTTAATTATTAAACTCAAACCCGCAGATCTATATTAAAAATAACCTTAAATTTAATATTGTCGCTTCAAAAATTTTTCCTTTAAAAAATAGAAATAAAATATGTTTGATCTCAAAAAGCAAATAAATATTAAAAACGACACTTCCGACAGCGAGGAAATTTACCACCGGGGAGTGGCCAAGGTAGCCGGGCTTATCGCGCCGTCTGCTTTAAAAATAAGCGCCAATCATGTCCAAATAGGGGAAACCTGCGCCCGCACGATTTTTGTTATTGCTTATCCGCATTATCTCAGTACTAATTGGTTTTCTCCCATTGTCAATGTTGATTTTTCTATGGACATTTCTATGTTTATTCATCCTATGGAGACAAGCGATGTCTTGAAAAGTTTACGTAAAAGCGCCACTCAAGTGCAATCTACCATTCATATGGAGGAAGAAAGCGGAAAAATTCGCGATCCTATATTGGAAACAGCCATAAAAAATATTGAAGAATTGCGCTCCAATCTCCAACAAGGAACCGAAAAATTTTTTCGCTTCGGACTCTATATGACCGTTTACGGAGAAAATATTCAAGAATTAAATAAGATAACCCGATCCATAGAAGCCATTCTGGAAGCTCAGCTGGTTTATGTGAAGCCGGCTACCCTAAGAATGGAACAAGGTTTTTCTTCCACGCTTCCCTTGGCCAATGACGAACTGGATTCCGCCAATAATCTAAATACTTCTCCTTTGTCAACCACTTTTCCTTTTATATCTTCAGAGCTTTCTTCCAGTGAAGGTATTCTTTATGGCATTAACCGTCACAACAACAGCCTAATTCTTTTTGATCGCTTTGAAATGGAAAATGCCAATATGGTTATTTTCGCCAAGTCAGGAGCAGGAAAAAGTTACGCGGTTAAGCTGGAAATTTTACGTTCCATGATGATGGGAATTAATGTAATCATCATTGATCCGGAAGATGAATACAGGTATCTTTGCGATACGGTTGGAGGATCTTTTATTAAAATATCTTTAAATTCGCACTCAAATTTGAATCCTTTTGATCTTCCCAAATCTAAAAAAGGAAACGAAGAAATTTCCATGGAAGATTCCCTGCGCGGAAATACCGCTAATCTTTTGGGACTTTTTCATATTATGCTGGGATCCATTACTCCGGAAGAAGACTCCATTTTGGGAAACGCCATAAGAGAAGCTTATTCCGTTAGAGACATTAATGAACAAAGCGATCCGGAATCGTTAAACGCAAGCTCTTTTCCGACTATGTCCGACCTTTATGAAATTCTTTGCAATATGGAAGGCGCTGATTCCTTGGCAACCAGAATGGAAAGATACACCGAAGGCATTTTTTCGGGATTTTTAAATAAGCCGACCAATATAAACATTGACAATCAATTGACGGTTTTCAATATTCGCGATATGGAAGGCGAATTAAGACCGATAGCCATGTATATAATTTTGCAGTTTATTTGGAATGAAATGCGCTTCAGCGTTAAAAAGCGCATAGTGGTAGTTGATGAAGCTTGGATTATGATGCAACATGAAGATGCGGCTTCATTTTTATTCGGAATAGCCAAAAGATGCCGTAAATACTATACCGGACTTACTACGATTACGCAGGATATAAATGATTTTATGAACTCCCGCTATGGAAAGCCGATTGTTACCAACTCTTCCATTCAGATTCTTTTACGCCAATCTCCGGCATCCATTGATATAATTTCAGAAACATTTTATTTAACTGACCAGGAAAAATTTCTTTTACTGGAAAGCAATATAGGAGAGGGGATATTTTTCGCGGGAATCAAGCGTGCTGCTATCAAAGTAGTTGCTTCTTACAGTGAAGACCAAATAATTACCTCCAATCCCAAGCAGCTTATGGAAATAGAAGAAGCTAAAAAAGAATTTGATGAAGAGAATGGATAAGTTTATTAGATGTCATTCCGGAATTTTTTTGTAACGCCGGCCAGCCTCCCTACGGGAGATAAACCGGCGAGGCAGGAAGTGGAAGAAAAAATATCCGGAATCTAAACTTTTCATTATTTCGCGCGCAAGATTCCAATAAATCTAGATTCCGGATAAATTCCTCCGTGTTCCGCCCAAGGCGGACAAGCACTCCGAAATTTTCCGGAATGACATAAAGCAAGAGTTCAAATAACACCAAAATTTTTTATGGATAATATAATGAACAAAAAATCTATAAACAAAAAAAACATTATAAGTATTTCAATAATGGTTTTTTGCCTGCTTATGTTAAGATTTTTTCCCGAAAAAGATTACTTTCAAAAATTTATTATAAGTCTGACTTTCCTCTTTTTGGTTCCCTTTTTGTATATCAAAATAGTTTTAAAGGAAGACTTGAAAAATTTTGGCTTACAAATAGGCAGTTGGAAAAAAGGAATTGCTTGGTCTATTTTTTCTTTAATGGGAGCTTTCCTTGTTCTTATCTTGCTTTATCAATATGCAGATTTGGCCGATAAATATTACTTGCCTCAAGGCCTTATTGATAATTTCGGACTTTTTGTCTTTTATGAAGCAATATTGGTAAGTTTCTTTTTGGCGCTGTATGAATTTTTTTTCAGGGGATTTATGCTTTTCAGCTTCATAAAAAAAGGCAAATTTTTTTCCGTCATTTTACAATTTGTCGCTTTTCTTCTATTTCTGATTATTGCCAAAGATTTAAATTGGAGCCTTACCCATTACATAATAGCTGCGTTTTTTTCCGGTATTGTCGCTTATGAAAGCCGTTCCCTGATTTATTCATATCTATTCGGATGGCTGTTTGTAATAATCAGCGATGCAATTTATATTCACAGTCTAATTTATTGAAATTTAAAGAAGTTATATTTTAATAATTAAATTTAGCCGCTTAATTGTATGATCCATATGTTTAAAAAAATATTTTCTTATTTAATTGTTGTTGTGGAAATTGTCGCGCTTAACCTGTTTCCTTTTTACGCTGAAGCGTGGAGTCCGGCTGATTTCATTGATCCCATTTCTTTGGGAATCCATAAATCTATAGATGATAATTTGATACCGAAAATATTGGAAATAGGAGAGGAGCGTTATCATATGGACCAAAGCACTATGCAAGAATACGGGGAAGGTATGAATGTTTCCACGCTTAAAGGAGCGGCTCCGGAAGTAATGCTTAGCTTTAGCCCCTCCGATCCCAAGATAGGGGAAAAAATAACCGCCCATGCTACTCCGATGTATTTTAGCACTCCGACTGAATCCCTTTATTATACTTGGTATTTAAGACACGAAGGATGCAATCTGGATGATCACCCCAATGATTATGAAGAAAAAAAATGCGATAAAGATGGAGACGGAGAAATTACGGTAGAGGACTGGAAAATTGAAGCGATGCAGATCATCGCCAATGGCGGTTTTCAAATAGAAAAAGCCGATTATTTTACCGCCATTAACGACAATGACGGATATAAATCCCATATGGGAGGAGACAGTAATGTAAGACCGGCAACCAATTATCATTGTTACATTCACGATTTTAAGAACGGTGAAAATTATGAAATAATCAACGCTGTTTCAGAGACTTCCAATAATTTTTATACCAGCACGGCTGTTTGCTCCGAAGCCAATGTCAAATGTGTTAAGGATGACACGCTTTTATGTTCGCCCACTTTTAGCACCAGTTCTGTGGCCAGCACTGAATATCAAATTTGCAAAGAAGCTTTGGATAGCCCTTTTTGCGACCCGGGATCTTGTGTGGGCGATAATTGCACCGTAGTTTGCCCGACTGGCTTTTCCGCGCGCTGTGTCAGCAGTTCCGATCTTGACCCAAACTGCGATACAATAACAGAAGATGCGCCTTGTCTTTCTTTGGGAAGCGCTATTTCTTACTGCACCACCAATACTATTACTAACAACGACTTTAACGAAGGAAGGGAATGTCAACACCTATTTCCTGACGCCCCCGGTTATGAAACGGGAGATGGACTTTTCCCAAGAGGCGAAGAGCAATTTTGGGGAACCAACCCGAACGATCCCGATACGGCCGACAATGGAAATAAAGATGAGGCCAATGTGGCCGGTTTGGGTGTAAACAGCTTCACCTGGAATTATGATTCCGGAGACAGGGTGGGAGTAATTGTGGAAGGTGAATCTATGATGCCTACCAAGCATGACGATTCTTCCATGATGATAATGTGGGCGCTTCCCAATAATGATTGCGAAATAGAAGATGAAAACAAATCCAGCTATATTAAAGAAATCAAAGGCTATGATGTTGAAATTCCCATAGCGGCTGTGGATATTGACGCTTGTTTAAAAAACAATCTGGTTGATCCCCGCGAAGGCGGCCAACCGAAAAATTTGGAAGTTTCCCTTTCTTATTATCCGGAAAATCCCATAAACGACCCCACGGATGACAATATGGGCGATCGCGTTTCTGTCCAGTCAATAATCAGCAATGCCAGCCAATCATCCAATAATATTTATTATGCATGGGAAGTAAAAATTAGCAAAGATGGAATATTTAGTTTAAATGAAGAAGATTGGGTGGATATTGTTACCAGCAATGAAGAAGAATTTCTCACCAAAGGAGAAAATATTTCCCTTACCGAAGGTATTAATGTATCCTCGCTTGATTTTGATTTGAATTTTGACCGCGATGATTTAATTCCCTACATTAGCGGAGGTGTAGGTTATCTAAGAGTTTATTTAAAAGTGGAAGAAAGTTTTGATCGCGGAGAAACCAGAAGTGGAAACAGCGATATAATCATAAAATTTACTTCCAGTGACAAAAAAATAGTTCCCCATAAAGTAATAATTGATGAAAACGACAAGCTATCTTTGGGTAGCGCCATCTGCCAAGACAATTTAATGGAAAAATCAATTTGTTTTGTTGTAAAAAATGAAATTATCGGTTTGGATGTTAATGACAGTAATTTAAATAATTTTTCCTGGACGCTTAACGGCCAGCCGTTGTTCTGCGATTCTTCCATTTCTGACAACTGCCAAAATGACAAACAGTCTGAAATCAATTTCTTCCCTGTTTCCGGGGATCCGGGAGATACCTACACCGTTACTTTGGACGCCAATGATGTTTCCACTAACTCAAACGATTCCAATCTGGGTAATTCAATTCACCTAGTTAAAAGCTTTCAAGTTGTAAATCCTTCCGTTAATATTATTTCCACCAGCGGCAATTTTGAAGCTAAAAATTTAGGAAATTATTTAAATCTTAAAGGAGAAAGCTTTACTGATTACAGTGAAACGGTTTTTCAATCTCCCGAAAACAGCACGGTTAATTTAACGGCGGAATTTTTTCCCAATTTTATCGGAGCGGAAGAAAACTTTTTAGGCGACAATCCTATAACTGAAGCTCATTGGCTAGTTGGCGATATTGAAGAAGGGATCGGTAAAAATTTTGAAATTACAATGAATAAACCGATCGGATCTTATTACGGCGTTGGACTGGAAGCCACTTATGAGCAGTCCCTGGCTGTTAGAAGAATTCTGAATGAAGTTTGGGGAGTATCCCAATTTGAATCAACTGAAAACAAAATGTCTGATTTTTCCCAGATTGAGATAGTGGAAAATACCAGCTCGTCCACCGGTATGGTTGAAGGATCTCAAAAAGCTTTAGCTAACTTGCTTTATCATTTTCCCAGCCAGGCGATGTTTATGCTGAAAATATTATTAACGGTATTAATGATTATTTTTATTAGCAGCGCTGTTATGTCTATTTCTCCAAGAAGAATTTAACACCAATTTTTAATCTGCTTCTCAAAAATAATAAATGAAAGTAAGATTCTTTTTTGTGATTTCGTCTGCTTGCCTTTAGGCAAGGTAAAATTCACAATGTATAGCCTATGAAAAAAATATTTATTATTTCTTCTGTTTTATTGCTTATCATTTTAATTTTTTTGGTAATTTATAATTTTGTTTTCAGTGATAAATCCGATGATTATTTTAAAACGGACAATTCTTCTTCCATTCAGGATGAATCAATAACTGCGGAAAAAGAAAAAGAATTGAAAGTTTCCGAAAATAAACAAGAAAGCGAAAAAAATGAACAAAAAGAAAAGATAAAACCGTTAACGGAAGAAGCGGTTATTTCTCCCATAATCAGTTTAGACAAAAAACATATTCAATATTATTCAAAAGAAAACGGGAACGTCTGGAAAATAAATTTTGATGGATCCGAAAAAACCAATATTTCTCAGGATGTTTTGACTAATCTGACGCGAGTAATGTGGTCTCCCAAAGAAAATAAGGTTATCTCGCGCTTTACTCAAAATAGGTTTTATTTATACGACCACGATATTTCCAAAGGAGTTTCTCTCAAAGAAGGCATAAGCGATATAGCCTGGACGAATATGGGAGATAAAATAATCTATAATTATTATGACAGCAAAACAAATTCTTACTCGCTTAATTTAGCCAATCCGGACGGAAGCCAATGGAAAAAAATGGCCGATTTGCCTTCAGGTAGAATTTCCATTGCTCCTGTTCCTCAATCCTCCCTAATCTCTTATTGGAGCTATCCTGACGCTCATCAGCAAAATTCTTTAAAAACAATCAGTCTTGTTGGTGGCGAACCCAAAGAAATTTTTTCCGGAAAATACGGCGCTGACTATCTCTGGTCTCCTGATAGTAAAAAAATATTGATCAGCTCCTCGTCCGAAAAAGAAAATTCTAAAATAGTTTTGGGAGTTACTGATAGCAAAGGAGAAAATTACCACTCTTTAAATGCACCTACCTTAGTTTCTAAATGTGTTTGGGCGGATGGAAACAAAGTTTATTGCGCTATTCCAACATCTATTCCTGAGGGCGCGACAATGCCCAACGATTATCAAGCTGGAAAAATAAAAACCAAAGATACCTTCTTAAAGATAGATGTTGTTAGCGGAAAAAGTGAGAGAGTGGTTGAGTTGGATGAAATAACCGGGCATTATGACGCCGAAAATTTAATGCTTTCACTCTATGACGGTTATTTATTCTTCGTCAATCGGATAGACGGAAAAATTTATAGAATAGATTTATAAATTATTGAACAATCCATTATTATGAATCCTAAAATTTTTATTCTTGCTTTTATTTGTGTCTTATTTTTAATCCCAGTTTCTCCAGCCTCCGCCCAATACTCCTACACTCCCATGGAAAAGATTCCCGGCACTA
>JAGYNK010000108.1 GCA_018400055.1 Candidatus Moraniibacteriota bacterium | reverse complement strand
AGATAACGAACCGCATTTGGGTGATATCGCAGACATTTTAGGATGTTTACCATTGTAGAGACGAGGCAATGCCTCGTCTCTACAGGATGATGCATCGCAAATTTCCAAAATTCCATGCAGATGATTTGGCATTATGATATATTCATCTAAATTTACGAATAGAAAATGTTTGGGAATTTCCTTCCAATATTTATCGGCCATTTTTCCTATGTTTGATAAAATTATTTTTTTATTTTTTATTTTTCCAAAAAATTCTTGGCGGTCTTTTGTGCAAATGGTAATAAAATACATCCCGTTTTGGGAATAATCATATCCTTTTAACCGGGCGGATTTAATTGTATATTTGTTTTTGAATTTTTCCGGCATTTTTTATGATTTTTCCGTAGAGACGAGGCAATGCCTCGTCTCTACGTCTGCGATTTTAAATTTCACCCAGACCGCGCCAACGGGAACTATTTTTTTGATTTTATCCGCCCATTCTACAATTATAATATTATTTTTACTTTTTACGATTTCCTCCCAACCTAATTCCAAAATATCCTTAACGCCGACCCGATAAGCATCGACGTGATAGATGTTGCGAATTTTGAATTTTGAATTTTGAATTTTGAATTTATTTGAAATTTGTAATTTTGGACCTGGGATTTCTTTCTTATATTGCTTCATTATAAGAAAGGTAGGGCTAGTGTACGGCCCCTCAACTCCCAAGCCTTTTAGTATTCCCTGCGCGAAGGCGGTTTTGCCTGATCCCAATTCCCCTTCCAGACAAATTACTTCTCCGCCTTTTAATTCTTTCGCCAATATTTCGCCCATTTTTCGGGTTTGTTCAACGCTGGTAGTTGTAAATTTTTCCATATTTATAGTATAGCACAAACATTCGTAGAGACGAGGCAATGTTTTCATCTGGATAATTTTATGATTTCTCTGTAGAGACGAGGCAATGCCTCGTCTCTACGGAATGAAATTTGAAAATTGGGAAATAAAAAAAGACCGAGATTAATTGGCCTGTTATTTATAAAAAATGCGGGAGGAAGATTTAAATTCAATCTCCTCCCGCTAAAGTACTTTTTTATGGGTTTGCGGGAACCCATACCTTATGGGCTGGGACCCATACCCCACGAACCCACTGACCAGGCGTTGTTGTCCAGTATCCCGGAGGGGACTGCTGCTGACATGGCACAACCACTTGTTGTGATCGTGGCTGGAAAATATTTTCTAGTATTACGGCAGTGGTTCCTATAACCACCGCTCCAGCCGCCACTCCGAGAGTGGCACCTAGTGTCCGATCAAAGCTACGGCTGAATCCGCCGCCATAGTACCGGTGGCTATACCCATAACCGCCGTAGTAATACCCTCCGCCACGGTAGCATCCGCAGTTATTTCCATAACCGCCGTAATATCCGCCGCGATGCCCATAATAACCATGATGCCCACACCTTCCAGCAAAAGCGGGGGCGGATAGTGCCGTTAGCACTACCATGCCCAAAAAAATACTTACTATCTTCTTCATCACTTCCTCCTTCCCGGATTTATCATCCGGAGAAAAAATTTATAAACAATATTCTATATTCTATTTTTCAGGTACTTCAAGCCAGTATACACCAAACCGCCAAAAAAGTCAATAGCTAAAATTGGCTTAAATAAAGAGTAAAAAGTATTAAATGAATTAAAAAGTTTGATTTTTACCAATATGCTCTCCCTCTAAAATATAGTAACTTCTCCTGCATATATTGGATATATGATCAGCTATTCTTTCTAAATTTCTAGCCGCCATTAAGGCGATCATGGACTCGTGGTCTCTTTTGTTCTTTTTCGGATCTTTTAAATATTTTACGGTAGTATCCTGAATTTTATAGTATTCTTCGTCTACTTTGTCATCCATTGAAATTATTTCACTCAGTTCTTTTGAGCGGCCGTTTTTTAAAATAAGCAGACATTTATCTAACATAATAATGCTGGTTTTCTTCATATTAAGAATGTGTTGCGTAAATTCATCCGACGGCTTTTCGGACAATTTTTCCGTTAAATTGGCGTTGTCAACCGAGTAGTCGCCCAACCTTTCAACATCGGTAATAATTTTTAAAATTCCGGATATAAGTCTTAAATCTTTAGCCATGGGCTGTTGGGTGGCTAAAATTTCAATCCCTCGGTGCTCAATTTTTTTATCAAGTTTATCCACGGCGTCATCCATTTCTGTTACCTCTCGGGCTTTGGTTTCGTTAAAGCAAACAAAAGAGGAGGTAGATTTTTCTATCATCTCTTTGGATAGTGCGATCATCTCAAAAGTATCTTGTCTTAATTTTTTAAGCTCTTTTTGAAAAACCAGTCTGGATTTTTTCATATGTTTTATTTTATTTAATAATTAACCGAATCTTCCGGTGATGTAGTCTTCCGTTTTTTTACAACGGGGCTTGGTAAAAATATCATTGGTCTTTCCATATTCAATAAGCTCGCCCATCAGGAAAAAACCTGTAAATTGCGATACGCGCGCTGCTTGTTGCATATTATGAGTAACTATCACTATGGTAACATCATTCTTGATTTTTTGCATCAGGTCTTCAATTTTAGCCGTGGAAATAGGATCCAGCGCGGAACAAGGCTCGTCCATAAGCATTACCTTGGGTTCCGCCGCTAAAACACGGGCAATGCAAAGTCTTTGTTGTTGTCCGCCCGACAAAGAAAGAGCGTTTCGGTTAAGATTCTCTTTTACTTCCTCCCACAGTCCCACTCTCTCCAGATATTTTTTTACAAGACTGTTTAATTTATTTTTATTTTTCTCTCCGTAAAGACGGGGGCCGAAAGCCACATTTTCAAAGATTGATTTGGGAAAAGGATTGGGCTTTTGAAAAACTTGCCCGACTCTTCGGCGAAGATTGGTAACGTCAATTCCGGGGCTGAATATGTTTTTGTTTTCATAAAAAATATTCCCCGTAATGCGGCAAGTAGGAATTAAATCATTCATGCGATTCAGAGTGCGAATAAAAGTGGATTTACCGCAACCTGAAGGGCCAATAATGGAAGTAATCTCGTGCTCCGCTATTTCCATACTCATATCCTTGAGTATTTTTTTGTTCTTAAACCACAAATTTAAATTTTCAACTTTTATTATATTTTTAGGCATATTTCTTTTTTCGGTAATGATAGCGAATTAAAATAGCCGTTATGCTCATTATAAAGATAACCGCTATAAGGACCACTGCTGTACCCAAAGCATATTGACGAGCTTGAATATGAACATGTTGGGTCGCCAATATAAAAAGGTGATACGGCAAAGCCATAAATTTATCAAATGGTGAATCGGGCAATCCGCGACAATAAAAAGTTGCTCCGACAACAATAATGGGTGCGGTTTCACCCAAGGCGCGACTTAAGCCGAGAATGGAACCGGTAATCATTCCGGGTAAAGCTTGAGGGATAACAATTTTTTTGATGGTTTGCCATTTGGTCGCGCCCATAGCCAAGGACGCTTCCCGAAAATCAAAAGGAACCGCTTTTAAAGATTCTTCCGAGGCGGTGATTATCCATGGCAAAGTCATAGAAGACAAAGTAAGCACAGCCGATAAGAGAGAAGTTTTAAAATTTAAAAAATGGACAAAAACAGCTAAACCGAAAAGGCCGTAAATTATAGAAGGAACACCGGCTAAATTTCTTATGGATATTCTGATAACTCGGGATAGTTTTGTGTCGGGAGCATATTCGTTAAGAAAAATGGCCGCTGAAATTCCTATCGGTATGGTTACCGCAAAAATTCCCAAACCCAAATAGACCGTGCCGACAATCGCCTGCCATATGCCTCCCTTGGTTATATCTCTTTGTTGAACTTCTTCAAAAATAAATTTAAAATCTACCACGCTTATGCCTTTTATAAAAACATAGAAAACAATAAGAATAAGTATTGCTGCTGAAAAAAACGCCGCTATTTTAATAAGGGTAAAAATTATTTTTTCTCTTGCTAAACGCCCGTTCTTCATGGTTTTAATTTTTTTAATTGCTTATGAATGATAATGTCACTGGCCAGATTTATGACAAAAGTAATAGCAAAGAGAATCAAACCGGTGGCAAATAAAGCTTGATAATGAAGATCGCCGGACACTACCTCTTTTATTTCAATGGCGATATTGGCTGTGAGAGGTCTAACCGGATCCAGAAAGGATCCGGGAAAAGCCCGGGCATTTCCCGCAACCATTAAAACAAGCATTGTTTCTCCGATAGCCCTGCCCAATCCCAACATTACAGAGGCAAAAATTCCCGAGGAGCTGACCGGAATAACAACTTTTTTTATGACTTCCCAACGAGTCGCCCCCATGGCAAAAGCCGCTTCTTTATATTCCCTTGGCACTTCTCTTATAATATCTTCGGAAATACTCACGATGGTTGGCAATGTCATGATCGCCACCAAAATGGAAGTGGAAAGAGCATTCAGACCCGAATTAATATTAAAAAGGGCTGAGACAATCGGAGCTAAAAATATAAGACCAAAGAGACCCAATACCACCGAAGGAATAGCAGCAATCATTTCAATAATCGGTTTAAGCGTTTCACGCATAAACGGAGAAGCAATTTCCGCCAGATAAATTGCGGTGGCTATACCTACGGGAACAGCAATTATCAGGGCACCCAAAGAAATATAAGCTGTGCCTGCGAGCATGGCTAAAATCCCCCACTGCGGATTACCGTAAGAAGTGGGATTCCATTCCTTTTCCAAAAAAAATTGGGCGAAAGAAATTTCTTTGAAGGCCTGCATGCCGGTAAAGGCTAAGAAAATAAAAATTCCGGCCAATACCGCTATGGAAATGATCCCGCTAAATTCAAAAAAAATTTTAATCAAATTCTCCCTTGTTTTTTGCCAATTCATTTTACGCATTTTATATCGCATTTTTATTATTACAGAAAAATATAAAACATAAGAATTAAGCCAGTCAAGGCGCTGTGTTTATAACAGCGCCCGTTTATTTTAGCTGACTTAACTATAAAACTACTTTATTCCCGAAAAAAACTTATCATTTGAAGCTTTATCCTGAACGCTGGGAGGATAAAAACCGGCTTCTTTGGTTATCTCCAATCCCGCGGAACTAATCTCAAACTCCATAAATTTATGAATAAGTCCGTTTTTTTCCGGATAATCCGCCATTATTTGAAACAACGGGCGGGAAACCGGATACTTTCCGCTGGTGATATTAGATTCATTTGTGGGAGAATAATAAGTAGAACTTCCTTCGGCCGCTACATCAAGAATTGTTATAGCGCTTCCGGCATTAACTGCGTAGCCGATGCCCACATATCCAATGCCGGTAGAATCTTCTTTGACAGCGTCCACTATGGCCTGATTACCTTCCATGTTTCTCATGGTGGAAGCGTAGTCACCTTTAAGCACCTCATCTTTCATAAATTCGTAGGTTCCGGAAGTGCTTTGTCTTCCATATAAATTAATTTGATTGCTATCTCCTCCGACTTCTTTCCAGTTATTGATTTCTCCGCGATAAATTTTTCCAATTTGATCAACGGTAAGCTTATCTACCGGATTATCTTTGTTAACAATAATAGAGAGTCCGTCTCGCGCAACAATAAATTTTTTAAAGCTTCCTCCTTTTTCCGCAATTTTATCTATTTCTTTTTGTTTGACATCTCTGGAAGCATTAGCCACTTTTATTTCCCCGTTAAGAAGCGCCGCTATACCTGTTCCCGATCCTCCTCCGGTAACCGCTACTTCGGCTTGGGTATTTTTTTCAGAAAAAGCTTCTGACATTGAAGAAACAAGCTGAAGAAGAGTATCCGATCCTTTTATGTCCAACTCGCCTGAAACTTTGCTTTCCTTTTTTGATTCGGTTTCGGAAGAAGGCAAATTTTGAGAATTATTTACCGCTTCCTTTTTTTCCGCGCAGCCTGACAGAACCAACACCAATGCGGCTGCAATAAACATTGGCAACAAAATGGTTTTTTTTGTCATATTTTTGCTTTTTAATTTTTAATTAATTATTAGGCTTTTTAAATTTCAAGACATTGCTTGAAATTTCATTTTATTTTTAAAGAACTGTATTGTTGTCTTTAATGCCTTACGGCTGTAAATTCCAATGTTAGTAAATATTTTATAATATATTTATATTATTATTAAATATATATTTAT
>JAGYNK010000107.1 GCA_018400055.1 Candidatus Moraniibacteriota bacterium | reverse complement strand
TAATTAAGTTTATAAAATTATGATTTAATTGTGAAAAAAATGGAAGCGCTTCGCTCAATTTTTTTAAAAATAGCTGTTTTGGCGGGAATAGTTCTGTCAGCTTTTATTGTTTATATATCAGTGAAGGAGATTCAGCGCGGAAAACAAATTGAAAACGAGATAGAGAACTTGCGCCGAGAAGCGGAAAAGATAGAATCCGGAAACAATCAGCTTCAGGAAAAAATTTCTTATTTGTCAACTCAGGAATTTCGAGAGAGGGCGGCTAAGGAAAAGCTTAATTTGCAAAAGCCGGATGAAAAAGTGGTTATTGTTAAACCGAGCGTTTCTTTGGAAAATATTGAAGAAAGTACTGCTGGCGGTGGCGAAGAAGAAATAAAAGAGGAAATACCCAATTATTTAAAATGGCACAACCAGTTTTTCGGATATTGATTTTGAATATTATTCTGGAATTTTCTAAATAAAGTTATTATCACTCCTGCATTTTTCATGTCATTCCCAGCTTGACTGGGAATCTAGGATGAAATCGCTAATTTTAAAAAGCATTCTGGATTCCCGCCTTCGCGGGAATGACAAAGGGGTCGGAAATGATAAGTTAAAAACTTTAGACAATACTAGAATTTCTTATAAATAAAATCATCATATTTAATAAAATTATGTCGGAAAGTAAAGAAGAAAATAGAGATAAAAATAAAAAAAATAAGGAAAGCGGCAAAGAAGACAATAAAGACAAAAAAATAAAATTAAGCACAGTTGTCTATTCGTTTCTGATTATAATGGCGCTGTTTTTAGGATCGGCGTTTTTTTTGGTTTATAGAATTGGCACCGATGAAAATAAATTCGCGCAAGCGGCGGCCAGTCATTTTCCTTTTCCGGCAGTGGCTATAAATTATCGCTACTTTATTTCTACCAGCGAGCTTAGTGATAATTTAAAAGCAGTGAAGAAATTTTATGAAAGCCAGGATTTTTCCCGAGCGGGAATGAGGGTGGATTTTTCTACGGAAGACGGGAAAAGGCGGCTTAAAGTCAGGGAGAAGCAATTGTTGAATAAAATGGTTGAAGATAAAGCCATTGAAATACTGGCGCGAGAAAGAGGAATTAAGATCAGCGGTGATTTGGCCGGTCAGAATTTATCGCGAAAGATGGGGGAATACGGAAGTCAAGAGGCGATTCAAAAAGATTTGGCGCGTTTGTACGGATGGAATATGGAAGATTTCAAAGAAAAAATAGTCAAGCCGGATATGTATAAGGATGAATTAATGAAATTTTTTTTTGAGGAGAATAAGGAGCTTTGGCGGGAGCCGATGGATAGGATAGAAAAAGCGGAAGAAGCGTTGGAAGGCGGCACAGAATTTTCAGAAGTGGCTAAGGCTTATTCGGAAGGAGCGACTGCGCAAGAAGGAGGAATTTTGGGCTGGTTTGAGAGGAATCAGTTGCTTCCCGAGCTGGCGGAAATAGCTTTTTCTCTTGAAGAAAAAAAGACAAGCGAAATTGTGGAAAGCGAACTGGGGTATCATATTATAAGATTGGAAGAGAAAAAATCCGAAGATGGTGAAGAAATGGTGAGAATCAGTCAGATTTTTATCAGTAAACCGCTTTTTTCCGATTGGCTGGAAACGCAAATGAAAAATATGAAATTTTTTGTCCCGCTTCGGGGTTATTATTGGGACGGAGAAAATTTATTCGTAGAGTTTAGAGATGAAAGCTTGAGGCAATTTGAGCAGGATCTTTTAGAAAAGGCGGAAGGGGATGCATCAGTGATGTTTTAGGGGGATAAGAAAATTTCTGTAGAGACGAGGCAGTGCCTCGTCTCTACAAAGGTAAACATCCTAAAATGTCTGCGATATCACCCAAATGCGGTTCGTTATCT
>JAGYNK010000106.1 GCA_018400055.1 Candidatus Moraniibacteriota bacterium | reverse complement strand
ATTCATTCACTAATTATTACGAATAATTTAAAATTGTTGGAGATTATTCGATAAAAATTAGTGTGGATTCGGGATTTAAATTTTTATGGAAAATAAAGTTTGCTATTTTTGCGAACAAAAAATGGATAAAATTGATTATAAAGACGCTTATCTTTTGCGCCGCTTTATGAATTCGCAAGGAAAAATTTATCCTCCCAAAAGACATGGGACTTGCGCTAAACATCAAAGGTTGTTGACTCAGGCGATTAAGCGCGCCAGAGTTATGGCGCTGGTACCTTTTGTAATTAAATAATGTTAGGTATAAATGAAATAAAGACCGGAAAAAATATAGTTTTAAATGGCGAACCTTACGCCGTTATTTTTTGCGAGCATTCCAAAATGGGTCGGGCGGGGGCGGTTCTGCGCACGAAATTAAAAAATTTAATTACGGGTGCGGTTCTGGAAAAAACTTTTCAGGGAGCGGAAAAAATAGAGGAAGCTGAAATGATTAAGTCCAAGGCTCAATACCTTTATAGAGAGGGAGAAAATTATGTTTTTATGGATGGTAAGAATTACGATCAATTTTTTCTTTCAAGTGAGACATTAGGTGGTTCCGCCAAATATTTAATTGAGGGAACGGAAGTGGTTGTTTTGAACTTTAACAATAACCCTGTTAATATTGAGCTTCCTATAAAAATAAAATTAAAGGTAGTGGAAGCTCCGCCGGGGATTAAAGGCGATACTGCTTCCGGTGGCGGTAAATTGGCCAAGTTGGAAAACGGGTTGGAAATTACCACGCCGTTATTTGTAAAAAAGGATGATGAAATAATCGTTAATACGGAAAAGGGAGAGTATGTTTCACGGGCGTGATGGAGTTAAACTGAATCATGGAATACACTTTTTAAAAATTTTATTACTTATTTAAAATAAAAGGCTCGGGTATTTTTATTTAAAAAAGCTTACCAAAATTATTGTAAAATAGACAAGATAAAAGCGCATGATTTAATATGTGCTTTTTTGATGGTTCCATTAATATGCGATCGTGGAGAAGTGAAATATAATTTTTTAACTTTTATTTTTTTAGCGTTTATATGCAATTGGTTATAGATGTTAAATTTGATAGTATGATTTATTTCTTTTATCTTATTATAGCGAGGAAAATTAACCCTTATTAATTCTTAATTTTCATCTATGAAATACTTCTGGACATATTCTGTTTTTTTCGCTAAAATAGATAATTGATATGAATAAAATTAAAAAAACAAAGCCAAACTTGCTGGAAAAAAAGTGGGAAGAAATAATTATAAAGGGCGCTCGGGTCAATAATTTGAAGAATATCAGCGTTAACATTCCCCGCAATAAATTTGTAGTGATAACCGGACTTTCCGGCTCGGGAAAGTCTTCTTTGGCTTTTGATACGATTTATGCCGAGGGAAATCGCCGTTATTTAGAAGGGCTTTCTTCTTATGCCAGAAATTTTTTGGATGTTTCTTCCAAACCGGATGTGGATAAAATTGAAAATTTGAGCCCGTCCATTTCCATTGACCAAAAAAGTGTGGTTCGCAGTTCCAGATCAACTGTGGGAACGCTTACGGAAATTTATGATTATCTGAGGGTGTTATTTGCTAAAGTAGGAGAGGTCCATTGTCCAAAGTGCCGTGTTTTAATGCAAAGGAAATCCAATAAAGAAATTTTGAGGGAAATTTTATCTCTTTCGGGAAAAAATAGAATAGTTGTCTTAGCTAACTATAAGCAAAAAAATAAAAGCTTTAAGGAAATTGTTCGTAAGATACAGCAACAGGGCTATGCCAGAGTAAGGCTGGATGGAAAAATGGTGCCGGTTTCGGAAATTTATTTGAGAAATGAAAGTGAATGTCCGGATAAGATTGAAGTGGTTATTGATAGAATTAACTTTGATTCTAGAGATATAGACAAAGAAAGAATTTTGGATTCAATTGAAACAGCCATGAAGGTGGGTGACGGATCTATGGGAATTCTAATAAACACGGAAAAAGAAAATTATTATAATCGCGATTTTGTTTGTGAAAAGTGCGGTATTAAAATAAAGGAAATCACCCCGCGACATTTTTCTTTTAACAGTCCGGAAGGAGCTTGTCCGGAATGCCAAGGATTGGGAATGAAGATGAAAGTAGATCCTCAACTGGTTTTGCCCAATAAAAAACTGTCTTTAGCCGAGGGTGCTATTAAACCTTGGAACAGAAACGGAAATGGAGCGCAAAGTAATAATTCTCTGATTAAGAAATTAGCGAGGGAATATAAATTTTCTGTTAAAACTCCGGTTAAAAAACTGACTGTCGAGCAGTTGAATTTAATTTTGTACGGATCAAAAAAAGCAGATCCGATTTATTTTGAAGGGGTGGTGCCGAGTCTGGAAAGGAAATATTTGGAAACCAAATCGGACTATGCCCGATCGGAAATTGAAAAATATATGCTACCTGAAATATGCTCTTATTGTCAGGGGAGTAGGTTGAAAAAAGAAAGCTTGGGGGTTTTAATAGATGGTCAGTCTATTAGCGAGATGTCCGATTTAAGTGTTTTTCAGCTTAGAAATTATCTGGAAAATTTTCCATTCAAAAATATTTCAAAGGAAAAGGAAAAAGTGGCTAAGGTATTATTAAGGGAGACTGTAGATAGGTTGGTTGCTTTGGAAGATGTGGGTTTGGATTATTTAAGTTTATCCAGAGGAATTAAAACTATTTCCGGAGGCGAAGCACAAAGAATCCGTTTGGCGGTTCAAATAAAATCTCAGCTCACAGGGATTATTTATGTTTTGGATGAGCCCTCCGTGGGTTTGCATAGCCGAGATACTGAAAAACTCATAAAAACAATCAAATCTCTGCGTGACGCGGGAAATTCCGTTGTGGTGGTGGAGCACGATCGGGACTTTATAAAAGCAGCCGATTGGATAATTGACATGGGCCCGGGCGCGGGCAATGAGGGCGGAAAAATTATTTTTGAAGGCACTTCCAAGAATTTACTTAAGTCTGATGTGGCTACCGCCCAATATTTATCCGGAAGAAAAAAGGTTTTTAAGAGAATTAAATCGCGTAGAGGAAATGGAAAATTTTTGGGAATTATCAAAGCTTCCGAGCATAATTTAAAAAATATAAATGTGAAAATACCGTTGGGAAAATTAGTAGTTATTTGCGGGGTTTCCGGTTCAGGCAAGTCAACCTTGGTCTGTGATATTTTAGCCAAGGCGCTTTCAAAACATTTCTATAAGTCAAAAGATTTTGCGGGTAAGCACCAAGCTATCCAGGGATTGAGAAATATCAGTAAAGTTATTGATATTAACCAAAATCCCATTGGTAAGACTCCTCGCTCCAACGCGGCCACTTACACGGGATTATTTTCCCATATTAGGGAAATTTTCGCGCGGAGCGAGGAAGCTAAAAGCAAAGGTTATTTCGCCAGCCGATTTAGCTTTAATATGAAAGGCGGCAGGTGCGAGGTTTGTCAAGGGGAGGGAATGCGTAAAATAGAAATGCATTTATTGCCCGATATGTATGTAAAATGCGAAGCGTGTGACGGAACCAGGTATAACAGAAAAACTTTGGAAATTGAATATCAAGGTATGAATATCGCCCAAGTTTTAAATATGAACGTGAGCTATGCTCTTAAGTTTTTCAAAAGATATCCTTTAATTTATGAAAAACTAAAAACGTTAGAGGATGTGGGGCTAGGCTATTTAAAATTGGACCAAAGCGCCACTAATCTTTCCGGAGGCGAGGCGCAAAGAATAAAACTAGCTAAAGAATTGGCGCGGAAATCTTTGGGGAAAACCTTGTATATCTTGGATGAGCCTAGTATCGGTCTTCATTTTGAAGACATAAAAAAATTATTAAAGGTTCTGGACGCTTTGGTGGAAAAAGGCAATTCCGTCTTGGTGGTGGAACATAATGCCGATATAATAAAAAGCGCCGACTGGGTAATTGAATTGGGTCCGGAAGGAGGAGAAGAAGGAGGGGAAATTGTGTTTGAAGGAGTGCCGGAAAAATTAAAAAAATGTCGAAAAAGCTGGACGGCGAAATATTTATAACTAATAATTAACAACACATAGCCCATAATTGTTTTGCACTAGGTGTAGTGGGTTATGTTTTTCATAATATTTATGCACAATCTTGCTAAAAATATTTTGGCTACTGTCTGTTATTACGATGTTTTGGATTATCCATTAACTTCTTTTGAAATATGGAAATATTTAATGAAATTTGGCCATGAAGCGGACGATAGGGAATATAGCTTGGAAGATGTTTCGGATGAGTTGGAAGGTGGCTCTTTAAAAAGATTTATTAAAGAATTTCAAGGATTTTATTTTTTAAAAAGCGGGAGAGATTTGCCCGAAAGCCGGCTTAAACGGAACAGAATTTCAATGGTTAAAATAAAGGGTTTACGACGAGTGGTCTGGTTTATGAGATTTATTCCTTTTGTTTGCATGGTGGGGATTACGGGAAGATTAGCTATGAAGAACGCTCAAGTGAAAAGTGATTGGGATTTATTGGTGGCAATTAAGTATGGAAGGCTTTGGATAGGTAGGACCTTGGTTACTTTGGTGACCCATTTCTTGGGAAAGAGAAGGCATGGTCATAAAATTAAAGATAGGGTCTGTCTAAATCATTTTATAACGGACAAGTCATTGAAAATAAGAATCAGAGACTTATTTTCCGCCAATGAATATTATTTTTATTTTCCTCTTTTTGATGATAATATACATAGGCGCTTTCAATTGAAAAATAAATGGATAAGGAATTTTAAGCCCAATTATAAGATAGCGGCGGGGCATAATTTAAAAATCATAGAAGATACTGATTTTTCCCGCAGGGTGAGAAATTTTTTAGAAAAGATTTTTGATTGGGATTTTTTAGAAAATTGGATGAGAATTTTGGAAACTAAAAAAATAAAGAATAATCCCAAAACGCATCAAAGAGGAAGTTATATTGATGTTTCGGAAGAAGCTTTGATATTTTTACCCAATCCTCAAGGACCGAAAGTTTTTGAAAATTTCAAGAGGAAGGTAAGTGAATTGTAGCTTTTTGTTGAAATTATTTTTATTCTCTGTTATTTTAAATTAAGCAAAAGTAAAAGAGTTCGTTGTTTTAAATAAAGTCATAGCAAAGTCTTTAGATTGGCGGCTATAGTTCAATGGTAGAACACTGGTTTGTGGTACCAGGTACCAGGGTTCAATTCCCTGTAGCCGCCCCTCTGAAGATTTTCAAGTTATAAAAGCCTCCTTAGCTCAGCGGATTAGAGCGTCTGGCTTCGGACCAGAAGGCCGTGGGTTCAAATCCTACAGGGGGCACTTTTACTGCTCAATTGGATAGCCCCGTAAACTTGCGGGGTCGGACCAGAAGGTTATGGGTTCAAGTTCTATCGGGCGCACTTTTTTGGGAGACCAAGTATTACGATTTTTTGTAGTTTCTCCAAACCTTTGACCCGAGTATAAATTACAGACTTTGTCATATGACGGGCATTCCCATTAGGGACACTTTTAATTTATTGAAAAACATTAAGATGTTTTTTAGATTTAAAAGTGAAAAAATATCCCGAGGTAAATCCGGGATTTTTTTATCTAAATTTATAACAGCGTTTTTTATTTTTCCAACGGGCTGAAAATGTCATTAATCGGATAAAAATCTCCTTGGTAATTTTTTTCTTTTTCTTCAATTTCCTCTACAGCTTGTTTGAAATTTTCTTCTTGAAAATTTATTTCTTTTCTTTGGGTGCTTATATATTGGTTTCTTTTTTCTTCGTTCCAGGGATCTTTGTACAAATTTTTATAGGAAAAGTACAGGCCTAATCCGAAAACTGCCAGTAGAATAAGAATAAAAAATATGACTCGGTGGCTAACCCAAAAATTAAAAGCCTTTAGGCTGATTTTTTTCAAGTTTAGCTCTTTTTTATTAAATAAATTTTTCATAACCTATTGGTTTTCAAGATAAAACACTATTTCAAAAAGAGAATTAATAATGGCCTCTTGGTTATTTTTATTTAAGTTAGTTTCTTTCACGCGGTTACTGCTTAGGTTTCCTCCTATAGTAAATTCTTCTCTGGTGGTGTATGTTTTAGGTAGCTGTTCAGCAGACTCTTTTTTTTGGGCGGTTAATTTAAGAGAAATTATATCGGAGCAATAATTTATATTTTCTATTTTTTTAATAAAATTGACAGCATCGCCATAGCTTCCTCGCAGGCTTATCTTAATTTGAATATAATTGTCGCTAATAATTTCAGAATCATTTTTATCATCAGCTGTTTTTTGAGGTGCAGCTTCGTCTTTTGTATTTTCATCTGAAATCATAACTTCTTCAATGATTATTTCATTGCCTGTTTCTTCAGATAAATGCTCCATTTTTTTAATCAGGGAAATCACTTGATCTTGCGTAATAAATACATTAAGTTTATCTTTTTCTTCTTCTATCATTTTAAATTGTTTTTCAATGGTGGAGATATTCTTTATTCTTTTTTCTCGCTCCTCATTATTGATTAATTCTTTTTCAATTTCGTTGTTTTTAGCAGATATGGAATCCGTTAAATATTTTATGGAGAAAATGGAAATTATCCCGAGGATAATCGGGAAGATAAACAAATAAATATATTCTTTATATTTTTTCCAAAAATCTTTCATTATTTTTTATTTTTTTAAACAATCTTCTTCTAGGCTTATTTCAATTTGAAAATTGACATTCTCCTTGGATATAAAGTTGGAAACCGGTATTTCAGTTGAGCTGAAACATTCGGAATTTTGGACGGATTCTTTAAATCTTACTAAATCGTCTCTGGTTTTAGCTATCCCTTCCAGTGTGATTTTATCGTTATGATGGGTCTCTAATTTTGTTATGGATATTTTATCGGAAACGGATTTTTCTATTTCAGAAAGCGCTTTTGACCAGTAAAGATGATTATCTTGAATTTTTTTTATGAAAAGCAGTCTTTTATTTGTTTGCTTGAAAGTTTCCTCATATTGGTTTATTTTCTTAAATTCTTCTTTAGATTCTCCCAAGGATTTGGTTGTTTCAAGCGCGTTTATTTGTATTTTTAAGACCAGATTTAAGCTTAATAGGGTAATTATGAAAATCAGGACCACAAAGAAAAGTCTCACCCATTGCCCAATGATTAAGTGGATTATTTTTTTTCTTTTTATTTTATTTTTTCTATCTTCAGGAAGAAGATTAAGGTAAATTTTCATAGTCTAATCCTTTAAGCGCCAAACCGATGGCCGTGGAGTATTTAATAGATTGGTCTTTATCTATGGGTGGCAGCTTTTTTCCCAGGTTTAAGTTTATCCACGGATTTCCTAAAATTATTTGCTTGTTTAATTTTTTTGAAAGGTACGTGATGATACCCTTGGTAAGCGCTCCGCCTCCACAGAGAATAATTTGATCAATGGAAGATGAATATTTAAGTTCTGTAAGATAAAAATTTGTGGATTTTTCTATTTCAGAAACCAAGCCGTCCAGAGCTGAACTGGTAGCTTTGAAGATATGGTCGTTTTTTGTAAATATTCCTATACCATAATTCATTTTTTTCTCTTCGGCGTCTTCAAAGGACAGATTTAGCGTTTTAGCCAGAGCATCCGTAAGCAAACCGGCGGAAAAATGGATGCTGGAAGTAAAGCAGGGAATATTTTTTGACAATATAATAAAACTGGTTCGGCGATCTCCGATGTCAATTATTAAGGTTGTTTTTTCTGATTCTTTTTTTTCTATCAAGCTGCGGATTTGAGCTAAAGATTCTATTTCCAAACCCACGGGTTCCAGTCCGGAAGCTTCCAATATTTCCAAAGTTTGATTGACAGCCTCTTTTGAAATAGCAGCCATCAACACACTGTTTCTCTTGGAATTTTCACCCAGAGACTTCTCAACCGGCTGCCAGTCAAAATAAACTTTTTCCAGCGACAAAGGAATGTTAGCTTCTATTTCCCACTTAATAGCTTCTTTGAGCTCCTCCTCTTTCATCTCCGGTAAATTAATCAGGCGCAAGAAAGCTTTTGTTTCTGGCAGGGAACAAATAACCTTGTTGGAGTTTATTTTATTGGGTTTGGTTTTTTGAATCAATTCTTTTATTTTCAGAATAACTGTTTCTTTTTTTATAATTTCTCCGTTTGAAATAACTCCTTTGGGCAATTCTACCATACCAAAGCTTCTTATCTCATCCAAAGAACCTTTCTTTTTTAAATGGATTAATTTTATGGAAAGGTCGCTTAAATCCAATCCGAAAGCGTTATTTGAAAAATTCAATATTTTTTTATTTAAAAAAGACATAGATTGGTAATTAGTAATCAGTTATCGGCAACTGAATTTTTTTTATTATGTTTTAGGACGGCTATTTATATTTTTTATTATAACTCATCCCAAAGATCTAGAGAATACTCCGTTCCGGTTGGAAAATAAGGAGGAGGATAGTATAGTAGATTATTGTCATATATTAAATTTCTATTAGTGTAACCGGTGCCGTCTGTATAGGCAAATCCATATCTTTGGTTAGTGGCCATGGATCCGTAAGTGGTGATGGTATTTTTATGATCATTACAAGAACATGATTGAATACAAATTATCCACCACCAAGCTTTGCAATATCCCGCATAATGCAAACGACCCACTCTCCCGATTTGAGCCATAAGAGCTCCATCAATTCTTAAGTCGTTTTCACTATTTCTGATTATTTCAATGTCATTTTCGGCAATAATGCCAATAATATCACTGCCGTCATAAGCAGTATACTCTATATCGTGTTCAATGAAAATATTAGGACTGCCTCCGCCAACTAAGTCAGCTGCTACTACTGTAACTTTGTCTCCATTAATTTTTCCTTCTAGCCAAACATTATCTTCTACAAAAATTACTCCGTTATCAGGTATAGTGTTTGTTTGCCATGATCCGGAATAACTGGTTATATGATTAAAGCACTGATCATAGCTTTGCACTGTTCGTATGTCAAAATTACCGTCAGTTTTTAGAATAATATGTCTACCTACTTCGGAATTATCAAAATAGGTGCTGCTGTCATTAGCGGCCTGTTTCATTAACGCCAGGTCGGCAGTTGTTCCGTTGAAATCTTTTTCGGGGACCGGAAAATCTTTACCAGCCAGAAAAACATCGCTTCCCATATTGGTATTATATTCTCCTGCCCAAGATGTCCATACTCCCGGACGATTAACATGTGGCGGATCAGGATCAGCATAATCTGTTTTATTGCTGGAAACTATATTGTGAGCAACTCCGTCAAATCTTATGCCTCCATTAGAATGAAGCGGACCATAAACTTCTGTGCCGTCTCCAAAGCGAATATTGGCATTGGCGAGAACGGAAAATTCACTCCAAGACGGACGGCGAAAACGAACTCTAACCGTTCTTTGCGAATTAGGATTTTTATAAGTCCATCCGGTAGATTGTACAATTACGATGGTTGAATAGGGATCGGGAGGAGTTACGTCAATGCTGAATTTTCCTATGCCAGCTCCTTGGGGATCCGTGTATTCTCTTTCATAGGAGGAACTAACGCCGTAAGGATTTTCGTTTTGCCAAAAATCTTTTATTTGAGCGGCGGTTTTTCCTTCCACTTCGTGAGCTAGATACCAGCGATAAAAATATATTCCTGCCTCAGCGATTTGTAATGATTCTTCTTTTTCTGATTGATAATAGCTGTATTTAATTTGGGAAGCAATATATTGAACCATAGAGGAAAGAATAATTAATACGGCTGACATTATTATTAAAATGTAAACCAGAGCGGAACCTTTTAATTTCAAGCTATAATTCATAATTTGGAAAAATTATCTCAAGTTTCTTAATGTTGCGAATGATTGAAAATTAACATTATTGGGAAAATGAGCGGGATTGGCATTGACCTCTAAATTGATTTTTATCATCCTGATTTCATTTGCATTGGCGGGTGTGGTTAAAAGACTGTTGTTAATATCATAATATGAAAATATAGGCGTGGAAGTATTAACTATGTAATTAGCTATAGTATTTGTAGCTTGGTCTCCCGATGGATAAGAAGGGGGTATTCCGGCTGGGTCGGTAATTCCTGCTTTTAACATGCCCTCGCTTAAATAATAATGAATTTTTTCTGTAACGCCATCTTTATCAATGTCGCTGTAAATAACCAAGTCGTTGTTATCGGCGGAAATTATGGGATAGGCTCCGTTATCTGATTGCCGCGCTTTTCTGATAATATTTACCGTTTCCTGTACTCCCCTAGAAGCTGCTACAGAAGCGGTGCCTTTTTCCAGAATGAAAGAATTTTGCTTCCAAGTTTTAATAAAAAGTAAAGAAAATCCTTCAATGCCAATTGTAAAAATGGCGATAGCTATTATCATTTCAACCAAACTCATTCCTTTTTTTATTCTAACATCCATAAATATTTTAAGAGGAGGTTAATTTAATATTTTCTTTTTTTACCAATCCATTTATGGTAATTGTGGAATGGTCGTCATTAAAGCCGGCAGCGCTTACCGTTAAATTATAGCTATCGTTTTGCAGAGGCGCGCTGGTGTCAGGAAAATAAGCCTTTCCGTATTTGTCAGTAGTTAAAGTTACATCATATCCCAATAAATCATTTTTCAGTTGAGCTGACGCTCCTTCAATTATGCTTCCTTCGACATCACTGACTAAAATTATCAATGAATTGACGGAATTATCGGCTAGGATAGCCTTAATATCTAAAGTAGTTCCTGAATTTAGAACGAATTTATTGCTGCTTATGTCATCTCCCGGATCCATTTTAATAAAAGTATAATTTGTATCTGAAGCGTCCCTGAGCATGAATTCGTAAGTCCCGGGGCTAATATCAGAAATTGATTTCTCTCCGGAGCTGTTAGTGTTTAAATCTTGTTCATAATTATATCCCGTTTTTCCATCTGCTACTTTGGTTCCCAGAATTCTTCCTCCTATTAAAGTAAAAGTTATGTCTCCAATATTATCATTTAATGGATCAGTTGTTGAAATGTTTATATTAGAGAGAGGATCAATTATTATGGATTTAACATTAAGGGAATCTATTACAACAGAAGCATGCTCGTCAGTTACAGGATTATAAGGAGAAGCTGGGCTAACAGCCAAAGTGGAAACGCTTTCATATCCGCTTTTAGAGACACTAATTTCGTAATCACTGCCTGCCGGTGTTCCCGGAAATAATATACTACCGGTCGAGTCGGTTAATGTATTTAAGTCAACGCCCGTTCCGGAATTAAATAGATGGATATTGGCATTGGCTATTCCCAAAGCGCTTGAATCAATTATATTAATACGGAGAGTTCCTCCTCCTGCGCTGGTTTCCATTCCCGGTGGAGCAAAAGTGGCTACTAAATAGACTTGCTGGGAGTCAGTTTCCTCACCCCATTTTACGATAACTTTGGCAATTTTATAATCAGTGGGAATGTTGTCATCAGGTGTTCCGTCCAGAATGCCATCGTAAGAATCGTCATAATACCTAATATCGGTTAAAATATGGAAATTCATTGTGTTCACTGTTTCATATTCGTCCGGGTCAATGGGACCATTAGGGATGCCACCTTCTGTTCCCACATTATTATATTCAAGATTTCTAATAATTTCCATTTTCTGGTTAGCTAATGAAATTGCTCCCAAGCGGTTTTTTGATTCAATAATATGTCGGGTCCCTAAACTGAAAACAGAATAAAAAGAAACCACTATAATGGAAAATATAAAAAGCAAAACCAACGATTCAATAAAGGTAAAACCGGATTTGTTTAACATAAGACTTAAAATTTAAGACATAAGGAATAAGACATGGAACATGGAATAACTTGGGATATAAGATTTAAGAATAAGGATGCAGTTTTAATCTTTTTGCGTCTTACATCCTTTGTCTTTGCTTTATTTAATATTTTCCAGAACACTATACATAGGTTGTAACATGGCTATGGCGAAAAATCCCACCGCTCCGCCGATAAACAGCATTAAAATCGGTTCAATAATGGATGACAGATTTTTAGTGATTTGGTTTACTTCTTCTTCATAAAATTCAGCCAATTTAACCAAAACAGCTTCGGTCTTTCCCGTTTCCTCTCCCACTTCCAGCATCTGAGGAACCAGTACGGGAAAAATTTTAGGATAATCGCTTATAATTTTGCTTAGATTTACGCCTTTTTTAACTTGTTCAATGCTAACCCTAAGAGCTTTTTTATAACTGTAGTTGCTTAAAGTGCCGGAAACGATTTCCAGAGCATCTAGGACAGAGACTCCACTTTTAAGAAGCGAACTGTAAATTCTGGAAAATCTAGCGCAATTAATTTTAATGACGATGTTTTTTATGGCTGGCAAATTAATTAAGATAAGGCTCAAAGTTTTTTTCCCGGCTTTGGTTTGCAGAAACAATTTAAGGAAAATCGGCAAGAAAATAACGATGGCCAGGGCGATAAAACTGTGGCTTTTTAGAAAATCGCTTAAGCTCATAACGAATCTTGTGGCGGGAGGAAGCGTGACTTCCATATCGGCGAAAACTCCCGTTATTTGCGGAAGAATATAAGTGAGCATAAGAACACCAATGGCTATCATAACAACAATAATTACGGACGGATAAATCATAGCTCCTTTGATTTTTTTCATAAGCTCGTGTTCTTTTTCCAATTGGACGGCCAGAATTTCCAAAACTTCATCCATATTTCCTCCAGTTTCTCCCACCCTTACCATATTTACGAAAAGATCACTGAAGACAGTAGGGTATTTAGCCAATCCTTCGCTTAAAGTTTTTCCTCCCTGTAAGTCTTCATATATTTCAAGCAGTATTTTTTGGAAGCGTTTATTTTTTATTTGAATAGCGAGATTTTTTATGGCTCTGGAAAGGCTAAGTCCGGAAGCGATCATGACGCTTAAGTTTCTGGTAAATATCATTTTATCCTTGAGTGGAACTTTTAGAAAACGGTCAAAAAAGTTGATATTTATTTTTTCTTGTTTTTCATCCAGGCACTTTATGGAAGTAACTAAAAATCCCTCGGATCTTAAGACTCGCGCTGCCGAACTTTCATCTTTGGCGGTTATTTCTCCCCCTTTGGTTTCGCCGGAGTGGCTTTTGGCTGTGTAAATAAATTTAGACATATGCAATGCGAATGATGCGAATATTTATGTAAATAACGCAAATATACTAATAAACCTTATTTGCGTATTTGTAAATTTGCATAAAATTCGTGTATTTGCATTATATTACTCTTTGGTTACTCTTAAAATTTCTTCCACGGAAGTTATTCCTTGGGCCGCTTTTACAAATCCATCTTCAGCCATGCTAGCCATTCCGTCTTCTCTGACTTGGCGGGCTATGGTTTCTGTTGAGGAAGATTGGGAAATAAGCTTTTCTGTTTGGCTGTTGTTTTCCAAAACTTCATAAATTCCAATTCTTCCCTTGTAGCCCTCATTATTACATTGGCTGCATCCTTTGGCTCGGTAAAATTCTAAATCTTTTAAATCATTGAATTTATTTTTTTTATCCACTTGTTCGGAATTTTTTATGAATTCCAAAATTTCTTTCGTATTGAAATTTTTTTCCAACGATTCAATTTCCTTTTGACTGAATTTATACGCAGTTCTGCAGTTAGGACAAAGTCGTCTTACCAAACGTTGAGCGACGATAACATTTACAGTGGAGGCTACCAAAAAAGGTTCCGCTCCCATATCCAATAATCGTGGCAAGGCTGCCGGAGCGCTATTAGTGTGGAGAGTGGAAAGCACCAGATGTCCTGTCATAGCCGCGTGTAGGGCTATTTCTATGGTTTCCTTGTCGCGAATTTCTCCAACCATGATAATATCGGGATCTTGACGCAGCAGAGATCTTAAGCCGGCTGAAAAGGTCATGCCTATTTTGGGATTAACTTGAGTTTGGTTTATTCTCGGCATGCGATATTCCACGGGATCTTCCACCGTGCTGATATTCACTTCCGGTGTGTTAAGGATGTCCATAATAGTGTAGAGAGTGGTGGTTTTTCCCGAACCGGTGGGTCCGGTAATTAAAATCATGCCGTTGGGCTTTTTGATTTCTCGATGTAAAATTTCAAGAGATCTTCCATAGAAACCCAAACTTTCCAAAGTGAGTCCCTTGGAAGATTCGTCTAAAAGTCGCATAACGATTTTTTCTCCGTCAAAAACCGGTAAGATGCTTACCCGAAAGGATATTTTATATTCTTCCTTTTTTATTTTAAATCTTCCGTCTTGCGGTAGGCGATGTTCGTCAAGTTTAAGATTTGACAATACTTTAATTCTGGCCACGATTCCGGATAAAATTTGCTTGGGCAGAACCATGGCATCATGGAGAATGCCGTCAATGCGGTAACGCACTCTCACTTCTTTTTCGCCCGGTTCAATATGAATATCGCTGGCCGATTGTAAAATGGCATGCTTTAAGAGAGTATCAACAATGCGAATAACTGGCATATCTTGGGCGATTTTTTCCAAATTTTCTTCCGGATGCTTTTCCTTGGCTGATACCTCAGTCATTTCTTGGGCGTTTTTGTCTATGATGTCTCCGAATTCCGCCTTTAAGCTTTTTTCATATTGTCTTATGGTATCTTTGATGTTTTTTTCCGAGGTAAGACAGGGGATTATTTTTAAATTGGATTTCTTTTTTATAAAGTCAATGGTTTGCAAATCCTCGGGGTTAAGCATGGCCACTTTCAAATTATTTCCAGTCTTGCTGAAAGCCACAATATTATATTTTTCAGCAATAGGCTTGGGAATTATTTGAAGAATTTCCGAAGGAATGGTTTCCTTGCTTAAATCAATAAATGGAATGCCTAAAATATAGGCATAGAGCTTTCTTAATTCCAATTCATTGATTAAATTTTTTTCCAACAAAAAGTCTCCCAAGGGCACATCTTTTTCTTTGGCTTCTTTGAAAGCTTTTTCAATTTCTTCTTTTTTAAGCAGTTCTGAGTCTAAAAGAAATTCTTTCAGCTGTTTGCTTTTTATTTTCATTGTGTTTTTTGTTTTTAGCCAAGTTTTTTTTGGAATTTTATTCAAGGATTTTTTGAAACAAAGTTTTAGTCTTTTCTTAGAACATCCTTTATTTTATTCGCGATATCTTCCAATGAATAATCGGATTTAGTCAAGTAAGTGGTGGCTCCCATTTTCATGGCTTTTTCAACATCGTTGAATCCTCCCAAGTTAGTGAGCAGGATAACGGGGATGTTTTTGGCGGAGCTGGATTCTTTCTTAAGTTCTTGGATAACCTCATAGCCGTCTTTCTTGGGAAGAATGATGTCAAGTACGATAACATCCGGTTTTTCTTCTTGAGCCATTTTTATTCCTATTTCTCCGTTGGGCGCGACAGCGGTTTCAAAATTTTCCGCTATTAAAAATTCTTGAAGCGTCTTGGAAAGAATTTCATCGTCTTCTATTAATAGTACCTTTTTTTTACTCATTTTTTTTAATTTATTTTTTAATTTATAAAATGTTAAATGTAATATTTTTTGATATAAGTGTCCGATGGTTTTTTGTGAATTTGTATTTATTCAAGCGGTAAACTATAAGATTGCAATTTTTTATTTCTCAGCTTAAATTTCGGTCTGAATTCGCAGCTGGCAGGGAAAAATAAAAACTGGAGCCCTTTTCTTCTTCGGATTCAAACCACATTTTTCCTCCGCATTGCTCAATTATGTTTTTGGCCAGATATAGTCCCAATCCGGTTCCTTCCGTTTTAAATTTGGCCTCGTTGCTTCCCCGGAAAAATTTTTGAAACACTTTATCTTGTTCATTTTGCGGTATGCCCACTCCGCTATCCTTGACACAGACGGTGACACTGTCTTTTTCATGGCGAATGCTTATTTCAACTTTTCCTTTTGGAGTGAATTTGATGGCATTGGAAAGCAGGTTGTCAACTACGGCTTTAACTCCCCGACTGTCGCCAACGACAATAGCCTTATCTTTTTTTTCGCCTAAAATTTCAATTTCCACATCTTTGGTTTTGGCCAGTATTTTATTTTCACGGGAGGCTTTATTTATAATTTCGAAAACATTAAACGCTTCTTTTTTTAGTCCGAATTTTTTCTGACTGATGCGGGTTATGTTTAACAGGTTGTTGACCAGCTTAATCATTTTTGAGTTGGATTCTGAAATTTTTTCCGCGAAATCAACTAGTTCTCCTTCGGCATTTTCTTTGTGTTTGGAAATAAAAAGCTCGGTTCCCCATTTTATTTCCGAAAGGGGAGTTTTAAGCTGATGAGATACAATGGAGATAAACTCCGATTTCATCTTATTGGTTTCGGTAAAGTTTTCTATATTTTTTATAAGGGAGCCTCCGATGGTTAATATGACTATGACTATGGCAGCTTCGCTTATAATTAATATTTCCGGAGAATTGTAATAGCCGGAAACAAAATAAACCAATACCATAGCGACCATAATAATCAGACCCATAACTAAAAAGAGGAAACCTGGCGTTTGCCAAATACTTATTTCCAAATCTTCCGCCTGCTTTTTAATGTTCAAGTCATTAATAAAGATGCCTTTCATATTTTTTCATTTTTTTGATTATGTGTAACAAATTAATTATAACATAAAAATAAGATAACAAAAAGCTCCGGAAAAAGATTCGGAGCTTTAGTTTCTAAATATTCTTTTATTTTTTATTACATCATTCCTCCCATTTCCGGCATAGCAGGCGAGGAGGTTGAATTTTCTTTTTTTTCGGGTAATTCGGTTATGGCTGTTTCGGTGGTGAGTAGCATAGCAGCTACCGAAACGGCATTTTCCAGAGCAGTTCGGGTAACCTTAAGAGGATCAATAATTCCCGCTTTAATCATGTCTTCTTCAAATTTGTTTTGCTTAGCGTCATATCCGTAATTTATATTTTTACTTTCAATTATTTTATTTAGGACTATTGATGCTTCAATTTTTCCGGCATTAAGGGCAATTTGTTTCAGTGGCTCGTTAAGGGCATTCAGTAAAGCTTTTTTTCCAGCCATGTATTCGCTTTTGTCGCCTGTCATATTTTCTGAATCATTTTCATTTTTGGAAAGCGCAATACCGGAAGCTTTGGCTAAAGCGGTTCCGCCTCCTGCTACAATTCCTTCTTCTACCGCTGCTCGGGTGGCAGCCAAAGCGTCTTCCATTTTGTGTTTTAGGTAAGTTAGCTCTGTTTCAGTGGCGGCGCCTACTTTTATGACAGCTACTCCGCCGGCTAGTTTGGCCATTCTTTTTTGAAGCTTTTCTTTATCATAACTGCTTTCCGCTTTTTCTATTTGAAGCTTAATTTGTTCCAGACGATTTTCCAGATCTTTTTTCTTTCCTTTTCCGCCTATGATAGTTGTGTTTTCCTTGGTGGAGATTATTTTTCCCGCTTTTCCCAAGGCGCTAATTTCAGTTTTCTCCAATTTCATTCCTTTGTCTTCGCTGATTACTTGAGCGCCGGTAAGAATGGCAATGTCTTCCAGCATTTCCTTGCGATTATCTCCGAATTCCGGAGCCTTAATGGCTAAGACATTCAGTGCTCCGCGCAGTTTATTAAGAATTAAAGTTGCTAGCGCTTCTCCCTCTATATCTTCTGCTATAACAACCAATTCTTTTTTCCCATTTTGAGTTATTTTTTCCAACAGGGGGAGCATTTCATTAATGGAAGATATCTTTTTATCGGTAATTAAGATTTGCGCTTCCTTTAATTCGGCGGTTTGCTCATCGGCATTGGTTATCATATAAGGAGAAATATATCCGTTATCAAAGCTCATTCCTTCCACCATTTCTTTGGATAATCCGAAAGTTTGAGATTCTTCAACGGTTATAACACCGTCTTTTCCTACTTCTTCCATAACATCAGCGATCATGCTTCCCATTTTTTCTGATTCGGCCGATATGGTCGCTACTTGAGAGATTTCTTCCCGGGAGCTTATCTTTTTGGAATTTTTTCTGAGAATTTTTACTATTTCATTTTTAGTTTCTTCCATACCCTGGCGAATTCCCACCGGATTGATTCCGGTTTCTACAAATTTAAGACCATCTCTAACCAATGCTTGAGTTATTAAAGTTGCGGTGGTAGTTCCGTCTCCGGCCGCGTCATTGGTTTTATCCGCTACTTCTTTTATGAGTTCCGCTCCGATATTTTCAAATTTATTTTTCAGTTCAATTTCTTTGGCGATAGTTACGCCGTCGTTGGTGATAGTCGGTGCGCCGAACCCTTTATCTAAAACCACATTGCGCCCTTTGGGTCCAAGCGTCACTTTTACGGAATCAGCCACTTGGTCAATGCCGGATTTGATTTTTTTTCGCGCTTCCGCGCCATATTTGATTTGTTTTGCCATAATGATTTAAATCCCGAATCCACACTAATTTTTCTCGAATAATCTCCAATAATTTTAAATTATTCATAATAATTAGTGAACGAATTCGTATTGATTAGTTATTTATATGTATCAGATTTTATGTTATAAAAATTTTTTTAGGATGTCAATATTTTTTAAAGCGATAAGTTAAGCTTACTTGGGGAAGTTTGGCTTATGAAAATTTTAAAAACTCAGACTTAAATTTTAAATTCCATAACGTCTCCATCCTGAACGATATGATCTCTTCCGACTGTTTTGATTTTGCCTAGTTCTTTGGCTTTGGACCAATAGCCTATTTTTAACAGTTCATCCCAGCGGATTAGATCAGCTCGGATAAACTTTTCTTGGAAATCGGTGTGGATGGCGGCTCCCGCTTGCGGCGCGGTAGAATCTTTTTTAATGGTCCAAGCGCGACTTTCTTTTTCACCGGTAGTGAAAAAAGTTATTAATCCCAGCAAATCATAGCATTTTGCGGCTAGCTTATTTATTTCGGGTTTTAGTCCAAGCTCCTTAATTTCTTCCGGACTCATCTCGCTTAATTCTTCTTCCAGCTTGATATCTAAATTAATACAATTTGCAGAGACGCGATTTGTAGAGACGCGATTAATCGCGTCTCTACAATAATCGTTGGAAATATTATAAACATATAAAAACGGTTTCATGGTTAAAAGCGATAGCTCCTGAATTAATTCAGTAATTATTTTATTTTTCGCTTCCAGTTTTACTTGGTTGGCCAAATTTCCTTTTTCTAAATTTTTTTTGATTTCTTCCGCCGCGAACAATTTTACGGCCGCTTCTTTATTGTTTCCTCGAGCCTCTTTTTGTAATTTATCAATTCTTTTACTAAGTGTTTCCAAATCGGATAAAATTAATTCCGTGTTTACTATTTCCATATCGCCGACCGGATCTATCCGATTATGAACATGCGTGATATCGGAATTTTCGAATGTTCGCACCACTTGAACAATAGCGTCAACCTTGCGGATGTGAGCTAAGAATTTATTGCCCAAACCTTCTCCTTTGGCGGCGCCTTTAACTAGTCCGGCAATATCCACGAATTCAACAATGGCCGGAATAATTTTCTGGCTTTTGGACATATGGGAAAGTTTTTCCAAACGTTCATCAATTATTTCCACTATTCCCACGTTTGGTTCAATCGTGCAAAAAGGGTAGTTGTTGATATCTACTTGATTTTTAGTGAGTGCTTTAAATAATGTTGACTTGCCTACATTGGGCAGTCCGACAATGCCTACTTGCATAAGTTAAATGTTTTTATAATTAGGGTGTTATTTTACTTCTATTCTTTTTATATATTTACTAACAGTATGCTATTCTACATATTCTCTTGTAAAAAAATAAATGTCAATATAAAATAAGAATGTTTAATTTTTAATTTTTTTAAAAAGAAAGAAATATGAGTGAAGAAAAGTCAACTTGTAATTTCGGAGAGCATTTAATGATTGACGGTTATGACGGAGATGAGAAAAAATTAAATAACAAAGAAATTATCCTGTCCTGCTTGGAAGAGTTGCCGGAAAAGATAGGTATGAGAAAAATAGCCGATCCTGAAATTTATTCTGCTCCCGACAATGATATAAAAGATCCGGGAGGCTGGAGCGGTTTTGTGGTTATTGCTGAAAGCCATATCAGTATTCATACTTTTCCGGCAAGGAAATTTGCCAGCATTGATGCGTATTCTTGTAAAAATGGAATGGATGTGAATTTTATTTTAAATTATTTCAAGGAAAAATTTGACTTCCAAGAAATGGAAGATAATTTTGTGAAGAGAGGAACCAAGTATCCAAAGTTTAATATCGTTTAAGCTCTTTAAAAAAATTTATGAAAAATTTTGATTGCCGAGAATTTTTTAATTTTTGACAGAAGATTCTTGCTGGTTTTCTGCACCGGCAAATGCGTAGTTTATAAATTCCGGTTTTATACATCAGAATCAGTTTGTAATAATCTACTTACCGATGGTAGAATAAGAAGGAAGATGAAAAAAATTATAAGAACAATTCAGAAAGAATTCATTTATGGAGGTCATTTAACTTCTCTGGCGGCAGTGGGAATTCTTACTTCGGTAACGATAATTTTCAATCAAGAAATTAGCGCTGCTCTTCTATTGGCGGGCTATTCAATATCTCAAATTGTGTATGTCTGCGACCGTTATAAAAAAACAGGAGAGGATAGTTTAACAAATCCGGAGCGAGTAAAACACATTGAAAATTTGAAGAAGCATTTTTTAGTTTTGATGGTTTTCTATCTTTCCATCTTTTTATTTTTTTTAACCAAGCTTGAAAATTTGGAAGCTATTCTGGTAATTTTATTTATAGGATTGGGAGGATGGCTGTTTACCGATATATTCAAAGGATTTACCGTAAATATAGTCGGGTTCAAAAATTTTTACACGGCCTTTTTTTGGGCATGGCTGGTTTTTTTGGCGGGCTTTTATTATCATCTTCCATTGGGAGTTTCGTTAATTTCGGTTTTTATGTTTGTGTTTCTGCGAATTTTACTGGATACCGTTTTTTGTGACATAAAGGATATGGATTCGGATAAGAGAGAAAAATTAAAAACTTTCCCGGTTTTTTTTGGAGAGAAGAAAACATTAATGTATCTTCATGTGGTTAATGCGGTTTCTTTCCTTCCAATTATTTTGGGGGTTTGGCTTGGCTGGTTGCCTCTTTTTTCATTAGCTTTGTTATTTTTTTATTTTTACGGATTTTATTATTTAAATAAAATTAAAGAAAAAAAAGCGGATGCCCGCAGATTGTCTTACACTTTGGTGGACGGAGAGCAGCTTTTTTGGCCACTGGCTTTATTTTTAGGCAGGTTATTTATTTGATTTATGAGCATAGATTTATTGGAAAAAATAATAGTTATCTTGATAAATCTTACAGGTTTCTGGATGGCTTATTGGGTTTGGAGCGATAATAAAAAAGAAAAGCTGAATCAGTGGTTTGCTTTAATGACTTTTTTTGTCATTCTTTGGGTTGATTTTGCGTTGCTGGCAAATAAGACAGAAAATGGTTCTCTGTCAACCCTCTTTTACAGATTAAATGACGGCTGTGTTAATCTTTTCTTGATTTCCGCTTTTTATTTTTATGTCATTTATTTTTTAAAAAAAGAATATCCAATTTTAAGGAAAATCGTTTTTGTTTTCGGCATTTCTCTTTTTTCCCTTTCATTGTTTACGGGGTTTACCACCAAGGGAACCACTCTGAAGAGTTGGGGCTGGGAGGCAATTTTGGGACCGGGGAATATTTTATTTTATTCTTATTCCATGATAGTGGCTTTAATAGTAGTCGGACTTTTAATCAGGGAGTTTTTTCGATTTGAAAAAGAAAGAAAATTAAAAATTTTGTATTTTTTAATAGGGACTTTTTTATTTGTTTCTTTTAATGCGGTTTTTAATATAGTTGTTCCTATGGTAAGCAACAGCATTAAGTATCAGTATTTAGGGGACTATTCAGCCGTTTTTCTGCTTGGCTTTACCGCTTACGCAGTAGTTAAAAGACAGCTCTTTGGTGTTAAAATAATTTTAACGAAAATTTTAATTGGAGCCATTACTATTTTGCTCCTGTTTAACGTAGCTGATTCAAGTACTTTATTTGAATATATTTGGAGGAGTGCTCTTTTCATGGCTTTTCTTTTTTTTGGCTATTTGTTGGTGAGAAGCATAAATAGGGATCTGGTAAAGCAAAAACAGCTGGAAAAATTGACGGGTAAATTGGCGCGGGCTAACAGGAAACTTGAAATGCTGGATAAGGCCAAATCGGAATTTATTTCCATTGCTTCCCATCAGTTACGCACCCCTTTGGGGGCAGTAAAGGGATTTTCTTCCATGCTTATAGAAGGTTCTTATGGGGAAATCAGCGGAGAAGTGAAGGAAGTTTTGAAAAAAATTTCTATTTCCAATCAGCGATTAATTACTTTAGTGAATGACCTTTTAAATCTTTCCCGTATTGAGTCGGGAAAGATGCAATATGATTTTAAATATTGGCAGATTGAAGATATTGTTAAGGAGATGGCGGATATGCTTTTACTTAAGGTCAAGGAGAAAGGACTTTATTTAAAAGTTAATGTTCCTTCCCGGCTCTTGCCAAAAATTAAAATAGATAATGAAAAAATTAAGGAAGTTATTTCCAATTTAATTGAGAATGCTATCAAGTATACCGCCAAAGGAGGGATTAATATTGATTTTGAACAGAGTGGTAATTCGGTAAGAATAATTATTTCCGATACCGGAGTGGGAATTTCACAAAGTGAAATGTTTATAATTTTTTCTAAGTTTTCTCGCGGGAAAAATATGAACAGGCTGGACGCTAACGGAGCCGGGTTGGGATTGTTTGTGGCAAAAAAAATAACCAAAGATCATGGAGGTAAAATATGGGCGGAATCCAAGGGTAAGGATAAGGGGTCTAAATTTTTCTTAGAATTGCCGATAGATATCGGCAGAATCAGAGAAGAGGAAGAGAGGCAAAAAATGCAAAAAGAAGAAGTGGAAAAATTTGTAAGGGAAATATAGAATGTTGAAAAATTAGCCGGACAGAAAGGATTCGTTTCCCCTTTTAAAAAGTAACTTTAATTTTATAAATTAATTTTTTATGGTGTCGGGAATAATGCATTTAATTTTTCTTATACTCGCCTTAATTATAGGCGCGGGGATTTACGGCGCTTACAGGCGAGGAAAAAGCAAAAACAAACAGCTTAGGGATTTTTCCTTGTTTTTTATTCTTTTGGCTGCTTACCGGTTCTGTTTGTTTTTTCCGCTCATTTTTCTGGGGGGTGACTTAGAGATTGCTTACTGGTCTTACAATTTAGCCATTTTGATTTTCTTTATGATGTCTTCAGTCGCCTTTAAAATTTCTCTGAATATCTTGAAACTTAACGCCAAGAAAATAAAATTTTATTTAATCACTTTGCTTTCTGTGGGAGGCATTACTGTTTTAGCTCAAGTTATTTGTCCGCGTCTTCCCATTATTGACTCTTCCGGTCTTGTTTTCTGGAACGCTAATCCTTTCTCGGCTTGGGCAACCAGCTTATCCGGATTTTTTGTGTCTATGATTTGGGTGTATACTTTTATTGAAAATTTTCCAAGCAATGTCGGCTTATTGGAAAAAACTAAAACCATTTTAATAATCATTACGGCCATTTTTTTGGGAATATCCAGTTTGGCTTTTTATCCTTTTAATAATCATCTTGCAACCATAATCACCTTTATTACTATTTTTATCAGCTCTGTTTGTATTTTATTGGCGATACTTATTTCTTTTTTCATAAGGCGCTGATGGCTATGGCGCATGCGGAATTTTTTAAGAAAAGGAATGTGGTTGGTTGACGCTAAAACAAAAGAATTTTAAAATATATTTATAATGAACTCATTTTAAATTTTGTCAGGCTGAACTTGTTTCAGCATCTAAAATAAGGCATAATATGAATTAGATCCTGAAACTTGCCTACCGGACAGGCAGGCAAGTTTAGGATGATATAAGAAATAAATCGCAGTTTTTTAGCGCCATCAATGAAAATAACTTAAAGTAAGTTCAATTAATTCTTAAAAAAATATGAAAATTATTCTAGCCGAAGATGATTCCATGACCGTGGAGATATATAAGAAAAAGTTTGAAGAAGTCGGTTTTGAGGTAGTGACGGTATCCACGGGAAAAGAAGCTTTAAGATGCGTCGAAAAAGAAAAGGCTGATTTGATGTTGTTGGATATGGTGTTGCCTGAAATGAGCGGTACGGAAGTCTTAAAAAAAATAAAAAAAGACGGCAAGAATGCCGGTTTAAAGGTGGTTGTTTTTAGCAACCTTGACAGTGAAGATGACAAAGCGGAAGCATTTAAATCGGGAGCAGACGGGTTTATTCCAAAGACGGAACATACCCCCTCAGAGCTGGTTGATAAAGTTAAAGAGATTTTTGGATAAAAAATTTAATCATTAAACAAGGCGAAAAGATATAAATTAATATTGGTTGCCGGAATCGAAATATTCGCGCAAAGTGGCATTTGCCGAAAATTGTGCCGACTAATAATTTTATGTCTTTCGTGATTTAAAAAAATTATGTTTGATAAAATGAAGCAGATATATCAGATGAAAAAAATGATGGAAGCAATGAATTCCACGGAGGATTACAAGGGTATAAAGGTTACGGTTAACGGAAGTATGAAAATTGTCAACTTGGAAATAAGCGACACGGCCAGGAATAGTCAAGACTTGGAAAAGAATATGGTCAAGACTGTCAATAACGCTCTGAAAAATATTCAGAAAAAGATGCAGAAAGAAATGAAAGAAGGGAATATACAGATGCCGATGTAATGGCCATGTAAAATAAAACATATAACATGGAACAAAAAACAACTAAAGAAATTAGGGGTAAGATTTTTAAAGCTTACGACATCAGAGGAATTTATCCGGACGAAATAAATGAAAATATAGTTTATAAAATAGGGCGGGCGTATGTAGGGTTTTTAAAATCTTATTTTAAAAAAACTGATCAATCTTGTCGGGTTTGTGTTGGCAGAGATATTCGCCGGTCCAGTCCGGCGCTTTTTGAAAGTTTAGTTAAGGGAATAACGGATGAAGAAGCGGATGTTTATGATTTGGGATTGGCAACAACTCCTATGGTTTATTTTGCTTCCGGTAGGTTAAATGTTGAAGGCGGAATAATTTTAACCGCATCGCACAATCCGGCTGAATATAACGGGCTGAAGTTGTGTCGAAAAGAAGCTGTTCCTGTCGGTGAAAACAGCGGAATGTCGGATGTAAAAGAAATAGTTTTAGGAGATAAATTTTCTGAAGTTATCAAGAAGGGGAAGGTAATTAAGAAAGATATTAAAAAAGAATATTTAAATTATTTTCTTTCCTTTGCAAATTTAGGCGATAAAAAATTTAAAATTGTGGTAGACTCGGCTAACGCTATGGGAATTTTGGAGTTGGATATTTATAGAAAACTTTCAAAGAATATAGAATTGGTTTCCATATATGATAAATTTGACGATTCTTTTTCCAACCATGAAGCCAACCCGCTCAAGGCTGAAACCCTAAGGGATTTGCAAAACAAGGTTTTGGAAGTTAAAGCGGACTTAGGAATAGCCTATGACGGAGATGCTGACAGAGTTGGTTTTATTGATGAAAGGGGAGAAATTATTCCCATGGATTTAATAACCGGACTGATTGCTAAAATAATTCTGAAAAAAAATACCGGAGCAAAAATACTTTATGATTTGCGTTCGTCTAACGCCATTAAGGAGATAATCAAAGAGAATGGTGGCGTTGCTCAAGAGTGCCGCGTTGGTCATGCGTTGATTAAAAAACAAATGCGTAATGAAGGCGCTATTTTTGCCGGAGAGCTTTCCGGACATTATTATTTTGAAGAAAATTATAAAGCGGAAGCCGGATCGCTTCCGGTGATTTATCTTTTAAATTTAATGGCGGAAACTAATCGGAAAATATCTGAATTGGCTAGTGAGATTAAAAAATATTTTCATAGTGGAGAAATTAACAGTGAAGTAAAAAATAAGGATGCGGTTATTAAAAAACTGAAAGAAAATTACAAGGAAGGAGAGATTAGCGAACTGGACGGAGTGAAAATAAGTTTTTGGGATAATTATGAAGAGGGTAAACGTTGGTGGTTTAATGTTCGTCCGTCCAATACTGAACCGGTTTTAAGATTGAATTTGGAGGCTGACGATGAAAAGTTGATGGAAGAAAAAAGAGGCGAGATTTTAAAAATTATCCGATCTTAAATTAGAGATTAAAAAAACATTATACCATTCTGTTGCGATCGCAACGCAATGGTATAATGTTTTTTTATTACTGGCTATTTTAAATTGCGAAATTATATTTCGCAGCCGTAATCTGGAATCATTTATATACCGTTAAGTTACGATCGTATGTTAACGGCATAATTAAAAAGCACGTACATGGGTAGGTGCTTTTTATATTGTCTCTTTTATAATAAATATACCGATGTAATTTAAATATAAAAAACACCGGATTAAATTCCGATGTTTTTATAATTTTATTTCCTATTTTTGAGTTTGTAATTAAGTCCAATAAATTAAACAATAAATCCCACTTTTTCTTTTACCGCTTTCATTTTTTTTTCGGCAATAGGGCGGACTTTTTCAGTGCCTTTTTGTAAGATATCCAGAACCTGTTCATCGCTTATGGCATTTATTTTCTCTTGAAGCGGTTTTAGAAATTTTAGAATAACTTCCGCCAAGTCTT
>JAGYNK010000105.1 GCA_018400055.1 Candidatus Moraniibacteriota bacterium | reverse complement strand
TATAAGCGCTATCAAAGAAAGTATATAGTAAAAAGCAAACTTAGCCGCATTGTTTTCTTTTTTTTCCATAGGGTTTATTTTAATTTTTTAATAATTCCGCTTCCAATGAAATTCCGACAAAATAACTGTTCTCGCTTTCCGGTCTCGCCCTTAAGTAAAAAACATTTTTTTCAGCGTCTGGAATAATGGAAAAAGAATTTATTTTTTGGCCATTTTCCATGGGGCTGTCGGAAAAAACTTCTCGCCAGTTTTCTCCATCACTGGAAAATTCCAACATTAAGTTTTTATGATACACACCCTCTCTTATAATAATTCTTTTTGCCGGATAAAGAGTATCAAACCTATAAATGGCGTAATCATCTGACTTCAGAAGAGGATAATTTCCATAAAAATCAATGGTTTCAAATTGGCCGTTCAGCATATCGTAAATTTTTTTGCCAAAAAAACCCAGAGCAGAATCGTTTTTGCCGGAAATGCCAAATTGATAGCGATAAAGCAACTTTCCTTCACCAAGGTCGGAGATGGTCGCTCCACTAAGAATTTTTGCTTCTCCTTCATATCCATGCACCGGATAAAAAGTTTTCATCCATAAGGTATAAAATTCTTTCCATTCCCCCGGCTTTTCACTTATAAAACCGAAGTTAATTTCTTCACCGGCCTGACTGTCATAGAAAACTTTCCAATAATTTTTGTTATCTACTTTTACTTTGGAATTGTCTATTCCGATCCAATATTTTTTCTCGGGATCAAGCTTGGCGGAAATTGGAATCTCTATTTCTTTTATTTCATTGTATTCGTTTTTCATTTCAACTATTTCTATGTCTAATTTTTGCTTTCTTTTTTTGGCTTTCTCGGCGTCAATTTTCTCTTGGGTGTAATCGGGAGGATATTGATCAACTGTCGGATCATTTTCTATTAATCCGGCCTTGATGTCTTTTTCTCTTTGGTTAAAAGCGTCTTTCATTTGTTTTTCTTTTTCTGCTATTTCTTCTTCAACTAAAAGAGAATGCTTATCGGTGATATTGTAACCGGCTAAAACATCGCTGGATACAACGCCCAGCGTTTCATTGTATTCACGAAGCTCAACTTTATAATGTCCTTCACCACCTTGTCCGACATTTTGAATTTTAAAAACCACTCCGGATAAAAAATCATTAGCCGGTTTAAAAACTTGACCGATTGCCCGACCACTTTCCGAAAAGAAATCCCCTGAATCTTCATCAGAATTTTCCCAAGCCCAACCGATATTTTTAACGACAGTGTTTCCGGAAATGGTAGTTTGCAACCCATTTAATTCTTCCATAGAATTAACATTCAATTTTTCCAACAGAACATTATCAATCCAAATTTGTCCCTCGATTTCATCCTCGGAAGAAAAAACCAAATCCGGATAACTTTTATCCGCTTGAAAATCAAAATCATAATATTTAATTTTTTTTCCACCGGCTAAAACGATTTCACTCAAACGCTTAACCGATTTTCCGTCACTTAAATTAACCTCCACCTTTTTATTCTTCTCGGTATCAGCCACTGCCCAAAAACTCAAACGATAAAAACCGTTTTCGTCCATTTCATTTAAATAATCCTCAACGGTAGCCGAAGCATTGGATTTTTCAAAAAAATAAATTCCCAAACTTTTATTTCCACTTATGGCATTAGCGCTGTCAATAATTATCTTGGCATTGGAAGAAGTTATTTTTACATTACGTTCAAATCCGGAATCAGCCACCCCTTCTTCAAGCGGTAAAATAATCTCTTCATTTTCTCCATCATTCAATTCGCTAAAACTTGAATTGTCTCCTCTGTTTGATTTTAAAATAAAATTTAACGCAAGAATTATCAATACTCCGGCCAACAAAACGACAACTATTCTTATAAATTTCTCAAGTTTTATTGATACTTTCACTGTTTCTTTTTCCATTTTTTTTATTTCCAAACATTATTGCAAAACCCACTTTTACTTGTTTTTTTTAAAAAAATAAAGACGAGATTGATTGTGCAAAAGATTAATAATAAATATTTTAAGCTCGTTTACGGTTTTTCAAAAACCATTCATAGGTATCTTTTATTCCATTTTCAAGATTGATTTTATGTTTCCATCCAAGTTTATGTAGAAAGGAAACATCCAATAACTTTCTGGGAGTCCCATCCGGTTTAGATTTATCCTTGACAATTTTTCCTTTAAAATTAACTACTTTTTTGAAAATTTGCGCTAATTCTATTATTTTCAAATCTTTTCCGGTTCCAATGTTGACAATTTTATTTTGCTTGTAATTTTGCATTAAAAATAAGCAAGCGTCAGCTAAATCGTCCACGTGAAGAAACTCTCTTTTAGGTGATCCTGTTCCCCATATCACGACTTCCTTTTTGTTTTTAATTTTCGCCTCGTGGAATTTTCGCAACATGGCGGGAAAAGCATGAGAGGATTTCAGATCAAAATTGTCATTCGGACCATATAAATTTGTCGGCATAACGGATATAAATTGAGTGCTATATTGTTGATTATATGACTGGCACATTTTAATTCCGGCGATTTTGGCTATTGCATATGCGTCATTAGTTTTTTCCAGTGGTCCGGTAAGTAAATATTCTTCTTTAATGGGTTGGGGACTTTCTCGTGGATAAATACAAGAACTGCCAAGAAATAAGAGCTTTTTAACACGGTTTAAATAAGAGTTGTGAATAATATTATTCTGTATTTGAAGATTTTGAAAAATAAAATCAGCCGGATAATTTTCGTTAGCCAGAATCCCCCCAACTTTTGCGGCAGCCAGAAAAACATATTCTGGCTTTTCCTTTTTAAAAAAATTTGAGACTGCTCGCGAATTAATCAAATCCAATTCAGCATGAGTTCTTACAATGATATTTAAAAAACCAGATTGTTCCAACCTTCTTTTAATGGCGGAACCAACCAAGCCTCTATGCCCCGCAATATAAATTTTTGATTTTTTTTTCATACCTGCTGTTAGAGCTTAACGTTTTCTTTTTCCATATCTGCCTCCATCATTGTTTTTACCAATTCTTTGAATTTCGTCTTGGCTCTCCATCCCAGCTCTTTTTTCGCTTTAGCGGGATCGCCGAGAAGAAAATCAACTTCCGCCGGACGATAATATTTAGGATCTATCCTGATTATTATTTTTCCGCTATTTTCATTGATTCCAACTTCTTTTCTTCCTTTCCTTTTCCATTTTAGTTTTATTTTGGCTATCTTACAAGCTTCTTCAATGAATTCTCTCACGCTGTGATTTTCTCCAGTTGCCAAAATAAAATCATCCGGTTTTTTCTGTTGAAGCATCAACCACATTCCCTTGACATAGTCTTCAGCATATCCCCAGTCTCTCTTAGATTCTAGGTTTCCGAGATAGAGACAGTTATCTTTTCCTGCCAGAATTCTTGCCAGTCCCCGAGTAATTTTTCTGGTCACGAAAGTTTCACCTCTTCGAGGGGATTCGTGGTTAAAAAGTATTCCATTACAAGCATAAATATTGTAAGCTTCACGATAATTTTTCGTAATCCAAAATGAATAAAGTTTGGCGCAACCATATGGAGAGCGAGGATAAAACGGAGTGGTTTCTTTCTGGGGAGTCTCTTGGACTAGTCCGAAAAGTTCACTGGTAGATGCTTGGTAAAATTTTGTTTTAATGCTAGATTCCTTAATGGCGTCCAATAGCCGTAAAGTTCCAATTCCGGTAACATCTGCCGTATATTCCGGAACATCAAAACTGACTTTTACGTGGCTCTGAGCCGCCAGATTGTATATTTCATCCGGTTTTACTTTTTCAATTACCCGGCTGATATTGCTTCCGTCTGATAAATCCCCGTAATGCAAAAAAAGTTTCACGTTATTTAAGTGAGGGTCTTTGTATAAATGATCAATTCTTTCAGTATTAAACGAGCTTGATCGGCGAATTATTCCATGCACTTCATATCCTTTTTTTAATAGTAGTTCGGTTAAATATGATCCGTCCTGTCCGGTGATTCCGGTGATTAGCGCCTTCTTTGTTTTTTTCATTCCTTATTTTTTATTTTTAAACATTATTGCAAAACCCACTTCTCAGTTTCTTCATCAAATTCATAAATGGTAAAAACTTCTTCATCTTCATGAATATCTTCTCCTACTTTTACTACATTTTCACCTAACTCTCCTGCGTTTTCCCAAATATAGGCCAGCGTTTCAATGGTCGGAATGCTTCTATCCAAATTGGACGGGCGAATTAACCAAAGACGACCGTCAAAAGGAACTTCTTCTTCCCAAGAGGCTTTAGATTCATACTGGACATAAGCATCTCCATTTTCAGCAAAATAAAAAACATCCACCTGCCAATCATCTCTCGGAGTTTTTTCCAAGGCTAGCGAGTTAATGTTTTTTCCTATATATTGCATCAGCTCTTGCCTTTCATTGACAATATTAGGCTTAGCTTCCGCTCCCACACATTTTATCTTTGCGATATAAATCCGATTATTTTCCGCTTTTTTGCCTTCAATCCTAACTTCCCTGCCTATGAAAAAAGATAGAGGATCAAAGTAGTCTTTATCTGTAAAAAAAACTTGAGCGCTATCCGAACCTACTATCTCTCCGGTTTCTTCAAGATAATTAAGTTTAACATTGTCAATAAACTCCTCTCCTGTTTCCGGTTCTTCCAATAAAGGAAAATTAACCCATTCGCCTTTTTCGCACTTCTCAGACAGCTGTTCATAAAATGTGTCAATAACTTCATATTTTTCCGCTTCTTTTTCCTTTTTCTGATCTGAAATCTTGAAAAAAACAAATAAACCAAAAAACACAAAAGCAATTAAAATATATAAGAAATATTTCTTAAACATAATTTTAATTTTTTATTTATTAGATTTCACCGCGTTGTTCGCATTTTTTCTTTATACCATTCCGGAAAATTTCGGAGTGCTTTTCCACCCTTGGCGGAACACGAAGAAATTTATCCGGAATCCAGCCTGCCTGCCTCCCTACGGGAGATAAACCGGAGAGGCAG
>JAGYNK010000104.1 GCA_018400055.1 Candidatus Moraniibacteriota bacterium | reverse complement strand
ATAATAAATGTGTCATTCTGACCCGCCTTGGGCGGGGAAGAATCCCGAACGAATATGCTGACATCTTAAATAACGGGATGGCCTGCCTGCCGAAGAGGCAGACTTCGTCGTTCCTCCTCGCAATGACAGGCTATATTCTTCTCGTCATTGCGAGCGCAGTGAAACGAAGCGCGGCAATCTCAGAGTTAGCATCATCAGCGTTAACATAACGAGATTGCCTGCCTGCCAGCCGCAGGCAAGGCAGGCAAGTTCAGGATGACATAAGAAATAAATCGCGGCTTTCTGGTGCCATCAATGAAAATAACTTAGAATAATTTCAATTAAAATTTTAAATAATATCAAAATACAAAATTTAAATATTTAAAACTGTTTTGAATATTAGTGTTTTAAATTTAGAATTTATTTGGAATTTTCAGTTTTGGATTTTAGATTTAACTCTATTCTCTCTCGCAAAACCCATCGGGCAACCAGGGCTATGGAGAAAGAAGCAAAACAATGAGAAAGCTAAAAATTATTTTTATTATATATTTTCAAACCTTGTCTTATTTTAAGATTGAGGTTTTTTAATTTCCAATTCCCAATTTCTAATTCCTAATAAAATTATAAAGCCTAAATGACCAAATTTTTAAATTTTAGCTTTTGACATTTTGTTGGAAATTGGATATTGGATATTGAAAATTTTAAGCAAATTTTATGCCTGAAAAATCAAAATTTAATTTTACTCACCTCCATGTCCACTCCCATTACAGCTTACTGGATGGTCTAGCTAAAATAGACGATCTGCTTGATCGCGCCAAGGAATTGGGAATGGATTCGCTAGCACTTACCGATCACGGTGTTATGTACGGCGTAGTGGAATTTTTCATAAAAGCCAAAGAGCGTGGCATCAAACCCATCATCGGCTGTGAAATGTATCTGGCACCGGGCGGAAGAAAAAATAAAAACAACACAACCTTGGACAAAACGCGCTACCATTTAACTTTATTGGTAAAAAACGAGGTTGGCTACAAAAATCTAATGATGCTGGTTTCCCTATCTCACTTGGAAGGATTTTATTATAAGCCCCGTATTGACAAAGAAATTTTAAGCAAACACAGCGAAGGTCTTATTGGAATGAGCGCCTGCATTCAGGGAGAAGTACCGGCTAACTTAGTGGCGGGAGATTATGAAAAAGCCAAAAAAGCCGCGCGGGAATACGAAAAAATTTTCGGCCAAGGAAACTTCTATTTGGAGCTCCAACATCATCCCAACCATCAAAATCAAAAAAACGCTAACAAAGGATTGATTAAAATATCGCGTGAAACCGGCATTCCAATTGTGGCTACCGGAGATATCCACTATATCCACAAAGAAGACGCTTCCATTCAAGACATTCTGCTTTGCATCCAAACTAACCGAAAAGTTCAGGATAAAGATCGGATGAAAATGCTGGAATTTGATCTTTCTATGAAATCCCCGAAAGAAATGGCGGAGTCTTTTAAAGATACGCCGGAAGCCATATCCAACACCCAAAAAATCGTTGAAAAATGCGATTTTGAAATAAAACTGGGAGAAACTCAACTGCCCTATTTTGAAGTTCCCAAAGGCTATACTGACAAAAGTTATCTTCGCCATTTGGCCGAAGAAGGACTTAAAAATAAATACGGAGAAAAAATAACGGACAAGCATCGCGAAAGAATGGAATATGAATTATCCATCATAGAAAAAACCGGATTTCCGTCCTACTTTTTAATTGTCCAGGACTTCACTAACTGGGCAAAAGAGCAAGGAATTATTGTCGGACCGGGACGAGGTTCGGCTGCCGGCAGCTTTGTTTCTTATCTTATTGGAATTACCAACATCGATCCCATAAAATATGATCTTCTTTTTGAAAGATTTTTAAATCCGGAAAGAATTTCCATGCCTGATGTAGATATGGATTTTGCCGACGATCGGCGAGACGAAGTACTGGATTACGTAAGAGAGAAATACGGGCACGACCATGTGGCCCAAATAATCACTTTTGGAACAATGGCTGCTCGCGCCGCTGTGCGAGATGCCGGCAGAGCGCTGGGCTATCCCTATGATTTCTGCGATAAAACCGCCAAAATGATACCTATGTTCTCCAATATGGAAGAAGCCTTGAAAAATGTTCCTGAATTCAAACAGTTATACGACAGCGATCCGGCCGCCAAAAAACTTATTGACAGCGCCAAAAAATTGGAAGGCGTAGCCCGCCACGCCTCCATGCATGCCTGCGGAGTGGTTATCACCAAAAAACCGGTAACAGATTACACTCCTTTGCAAAATATTACCGGACACAAAGAGGGTGTTGTAACTCAATACTCCTCTTCCACCAAATCCAGTTTCGTGGAAAAAATCGGATTGTTAAAAATGGACTTTTTGGGTTTAAAAAACCTGACTATTATTCAAAACGCTCTTAATATCATCAAAAAAACCAACGGAATAAATATTAATATTGACGATATTCCTTTGGATGATAAAAAAACCTACCAGTTACTTCAAGATGCCCAAACTACCGGAGTATTTCAATTGGAAAGCTCGGGAATGAAAAGATATTTAAAGCAGCTCAAGCCTTCCGTTCTGGAAGATGTCATTGCCATGGTCGCCCTTTACCGCCCCGGACCTATGGACTGGATTCCTGATTTTATCGCCCGCAAGCACGGTCATAAAAAAACGGAATACCTTCACCCCAAACTGGAATCCATTTTAGAAAAAACTTACGGCATAGCCGTTTATCAAGAGCAGGTTATGCAAATTGCCCAACGTTTAGCCGGCTTTACCTTGGGAGAAGCCGATGTCTTGCGCAAAGCTATGGGCAAAAAAATATTCAAATTAATTAAAGAACAGCGGATTAAATTTATTGAAGGCGCCGTAAAAAACGGGGTAAAAGAAAAAATAGCTGAAAAAATATTCGCTTTCATTGAACCTTTCGCCGGCTACGGATTTAATCGCAGCCATGCCGCTTGCTACGCGCTTATCGGCTATCAAACCGCTTATCTTAAAGCACACTTTCCGTCCGAATTTATGGCAGCTTTGATGACATCCGACCAAGACAATACCGATCGCATCGCCATTGAAGTGGATGAAGCCAAGGATATGGGCATTGAAGTTCTGCCACCCAATGTCAATGAAAGCTTTGAAGAATTTACCGTAATAAAAAATAAGGACGGCCGAGAAAACATAAGGTTTGGATTAAACGCCATTAAGAATGTAGGCCATACCGTTGCCCGAGAAATAGTCAAAGAAAGAAAGACCAACGGAAAATATAAAAATATTGCCGATCTTATGGACAGGGTGATTTCCAAAGATTTGAATAAAAAATCCATAGAAGCGCTAACAAAAGTAGGCGCGCTGGATGAGCTGGGAGAAAGGAATCAAATATTGGAAAATATGGAAAGTATTTTGAATTTTTCCAAAAACGCGCAAAAAATTAAAAACTCCAGTCAAAACAGCTTGTTTGGCGAAGAGATGATGGAAACTCCCTCCATCACTATGTCCGAAGCTCCGCCCGCCGCCAAAAAACAAAAGCTACAATGGGAAAAAGAATTGTTGGGACT
>JAGYNK010000103.1 GCA_018400055.1 Candidatus Moraniibacteriota bacterium | reverse complement strand
TTATTCCAAATGGATTTTTTCTTCAAATTTAGCCAAGGCTTCTTTTAAAAGCGGAAAACGATTAAGTTGGGGATCGGAAGATAGTAATTTTTGAGCTTCTTCTCTGGAGATTTGAATAAGTTTGACATTGGCGATATTTTCCATAGCGATGTCGGGAAGTCCGGATTGGCGCGTTCCCAGAAAATCGCCCGGTCCGCGCAGCGCCAAATCTTTTTCGGCCACTTTAAATCCGTCGCTGTTTTTTTCCAAAATTTTCAGGCGTTGGCCGGATTGTTTGGCGAATAGAAAGCAGTAAGATTGGAATTTTCCCCGTCCCACTCGCCCGCGAAATTGGTGCAACTGGGAAAGTCCGAAACGGTCGGCATCTTCAATGATCATAACAGTAGCATTGGGAATATCAATGCCTACTTCCACCACGGAAGTGGAGACTAAAATATCTATTTTTTTATCTTGAAAATCCCGCATAATTTTTTCTTTCTCTTTGGGTTTTATTTTTCCATACAAAAGACCGATTTTTAAATCAGGGAAAATTGTTTCAGATAATTTTTTGTGTTCGCTGACAGCCGCTTTGACTTCTGTCATAGCTTTGGATTCTTCAATGAGCGGTAAGATTATAAAAGCTTGGCGACCTTTTTTAATTTCACTGCGAACAAATTCATAAATTTTATTTCTATTTTGAGGCGGAATTGCTTGAGTAATTATTTTTTTACGGTTCTTGGGCATTTCGTCCAAAAGGGAAATATCCAGGTTGCCGAAAAAAGCCATTGTCAAAGTGCGGGGAATGGGCGTGGCGGTCATAGTAAGAAAATGCGGCACTGACACGGACTTATGCGGATTGGACACGGACTTATGCGGCACTGACGCGGACTTAGCGGAGGCTTGCTGCAAGGCAGCGCGTTGCGCGACGCCGAAGCGGTGCTGTTCATCTACAATAACCAAGGCCAGATTTTTAAAACGAATATCTTTTTGGATGACGGCATGGGTGCCGATGAGGATATTTATACTGCCATTTTGGATAGCTTGTAACAATTTATGGCGAGAAACCTTTATCACGCTTCTGGAAAAATTTCCAATTTCTAATTTCCAATTTCTAATCAATTCCCAATTCCCAATTTCAAAATTTTTATTACCGCTATAGGAAATTAATTGGTAAGAGCTAGTGAGTAGAGCAATGTTTATGTTGTAATTTTTAAAAAGTTTGCAAAATTCTTCAAAGTGTTGGCGGGCGAGGATTTCGGTGGGCGCCATTATGACAGCTTGATATCCGTTTTTGGCTGTTTGCAAACCAGCCAGGGCGGCGACGATAGTTTTGCCGGAACCGACATCGCCGTTAAGCAAGCGGTTCATAGGATGACTTTTTTCCAGATCTTTAAGTATTTGCCAGCTGGATTTTTTTTGGGCATTGGTAAGCTTAAAGGGCAGAGAAGAAATAAAATCTTTAATAAGTTTTTCGTCAAATTTTATTTTTACCGAACTCTCTTTTTTCCAAGCAGTTTTTATTTGCAGATATTTCAGCTGAACCAAAAACATTTCTTCAAAAGCGAATCGCTTGCGGGCAATCAGATATTCGTTTTTAGTTTTGGGAAAGTGAATAAATTTCAAGGCTTTTTCCAAAGGGGGAAGATGAAGCTTTTTAATGATTTTAGCGGGAAGGGGATCGGCAATTTTAAATCCGCTTTTAAAAACCGTTTGAATTTGCCAACG
>JAGYNK010000102.1 GCA_018400055.1 Candidatus Moraniibacteriota bacterium | reverse complement strand
TTGGTCCATGCACGCGCAGGTTCGAATCCTGCCCGGGCAACTGAGAAAAATTTTAAGGCACGGGTTCGCCCTGTAATTTGACAGGGTGAAAGCCCTGCCGGATATAAAATAATAAAATCAAAGGAGGAGGTTGGGAAATGGAAGAAGTACTTGATGAAGCGGGAGAGATAGGAATTCTAACCTTATTTTCGGAAGATAATGAAGAACTATTAGGTTACATTAGACACCGAAGAGAAATAATTGAAAAACTGCCTGTAGGAAAGTCTGGAGTAGGAGTAATATGTGGAAATCCAGACTGCCCCCATTGTTTAGCTTATTTGAAAAAACTTTACGAAGTCTGATTTTTTTATTTTATTATAAGGGAAGAGCTTTGCTGAACCTAGCAAAGCTCTTTTAAAATTTACTTTTTTAGTTTATGTAAAATAAAAAAAATTCGCGAATCAGCGAATTAGATTTTTTTTATTTTTTTAAAAATTATCTTAATGTAAATTTTTTAAAAAATAAAAAACAGTTATTATTTCAATCTTGCGAAATAAAATAATTAAAATAAAAATTTAAAGGCGTTTATTATTTCTTGGCTAATTTAGGAAAGATAACCAGCATATAAACTGCTGACAGCCCAACCAGTGAATAAACAATTCGTGATAACAGAGACATGTCTCCGAAAATTGCCGCTACCAAATCAAAATTAAGCAGTCCCACTAAAGCCCAATTCAGTCCTCCCACTATAACCAAAACTAAAGCGGTCAAATCTATGGCACTTAATTTATTCATATGTTTTTTATGAACGATTTAAATTTAGCAATAAAAACGACCTTTAGAAAAATTTTTATTGCCTGAATTCTTTACTTTATTTTACACCTAAAAACATTTTACGTAAATATCGCTAAAATCTTTAATTAAAATACATGGAATCTAAAAATTTAAGCCATTAAAATATTGAGTTTAAAAAATTGACAAAACCAGCTATTTAATGCTAGCTTAAAAATATAAGAAAAGGAGCAAATTATGAAATACAAAGAGCGGAGTTCTTTAAAAAAAGAATAAAAAAAGATGATAAAAAAAATTTGTTTTTTTATACTTACCTGTTAAAATCCAAGATAGATAATTCAGCGTTTGATTTTAAAGTAAAATTAAGATAATAAAAGTGAATATTTATTTAAAAAAATTTATTGAAATTAATTTTGAAACTCCTGGGAAAGCGCTGGATTTAGGCTCGGGAGATTTTTCTGACGTTAATTATTTAAAACAAAAAGGTTGGTTATGTGAAGGCGTGGATAAAAATGACGGAGTAGATTTGGAAAAGTTGTATATTTCAAATATGAAACCATTTGATTTAGTCTATTCTAATTATGTATTACATTTTTTAAGAAATAAAAAGCAGTTAATAAGCTCAGCTTATGAAAATTTAAAAAAGAGAGGATGGTTATTTATTCACGCCTTTGAAAAATCTGATAAACATATAAAAAAAGGTATCACAAAGAAAGAAGTACAAAAGATGCTTCGCCAGTTTAAATTTAAAAATGTTTCTGTAAGGATTTTTGATTATTATGATAATGAGCCGAAACATAATCACTGGCATAGGATTATAGAGATTTCGGCTCAAAAATAGCTCTTTAAAATTTAAAAATCCAAGGTAATAGGAGGTAAGTGATTATGAAAGGCAAAAAAAATAAAAATGGGATCTTATCGGTCAAAGACTTAAAAATTTCTAAAGATTTTATTTTTAAGGAAATTGACAAAATTGACGGACCGATTTGCTCCATTTGCTGTGATTGTTGTTTATGCGAAACGGGAGGTGTATGATGAATTTTTAAGAAGGCTTGCCGTAATATTCAGCAAGCCTTTAAAAATAATAAAGGAGGGTACCTATGAAAATGAACTTGGATTATGTCCAATGGGATATAACTTCTGCGTGCAATTTGAATTGTTTGCATTGCAGGGAAAAAATTACCGAAAGCATTAAGGATGATTTAACCATAAGTGAATGTAAAAAATTAATTGACCAAGTAGTAGATTTTAACACTCATACATTATCCATCGCTGGAGGAGAGCCTTTATTGAGTCCGCGCTTGGAATATGTATTGGAATACGCGGCTGGCAAATTTAAGCGGTTGGTAGTTTCTTCCAACGGCACGTTAGTTAACCAAAAAGTAGCTCATATGCTTGCTAAATATGTGACCAATGTCCAAATTAGCTTAGATGGGCCTAACAGTAAAATTCATGATCAAATAAGAGGAAAAGGTGTTTTCAAGAAAGCTATAAAGGCCATAAAATTTCTTCAAGACAAAGGAGTGAAAGTTGGTGTCAGGATGACATTATGCCAATTCAATAAAGATTTTGTATTGGAATATGTTGCTTTGGCAAAGGAACTAGGATTACCCGATGCATATTTGAGAAGAATAATTCCCGTCGGAAATGCCGTAAAGTATTGTCTAGGAGAATTATCTTCCAGTGAATTGAAAAAATGCTTGGGAGATGCCATAAGCTATGGCCATAAAATTGGCATCCATGTTGCTTCCGCTGATTATTTTTGCCAAATAGAGTTCAATGAACAAGCGAGAAAAAAGGCGGAAAAAACACATAAGATGCAAGGAAAAGTGATTAACGGATGCGCTATAGGCCTGAGCAGTTTTTATGTTATGCAGAATGGAATAATTGCTTATTGCCCATATTTGCCAGTATTTTGCGGAGACTTAAGAGAGGAATCGCTAGTGCACATTTGGGAAAATTCCGAGATGTTAAAGATTGCAAGAAGCATTAGGTTTAACCTCAAAGGGAAATGCGCTAGGTGCAAATACAAGTTTGCTTGCGGAGGATGCAGAGCTTACGCGTATGCGCTAACAGGAGACATATTAGCTGAAGATTCTGGATGCTGGATAAATGCCCAAGAATCATAAAGGAGCAGCGCTGCAGCAAACGCGCTGCTTTTATTTCCAATAATTTTTTTAGGTATAAACCTAATAATTCAAAGCTTTTTTTCTTATTACATTTATTGACAAAACCAGCAAAAAGCTGTATTTTTTAAAAGGTTTCATTGAATAAACTATTTAGTTCTTATAAAAGGAGGGGGTAAAAATGAAAATAGATTGTGGTTATTCAGTGTTACTTTCTGATCCGGATTATTTAAAACATAGGAGAGAAATAGCAATAAAATTGAGACCGGAAGAATGTATCGCAGGAAAAACCTGCGATGATCCAAATTGTCCACTATGTAAAAAATATCTATTATACCTTGAATCAAAAGGCTGTGCTAAGTAGCACAGCCTTTTATAAATTTACTTTTTCTGCTCTCTGTCTTCCTCGACTATTTCAATACAACTGTCGCTCCTGCTTCTTCCAGTTTTTTCTTTATTTCTTCCGCTTCTTCCTTGGGTGCTTTTTCCTTGATTACTTTGGGAGCCGCGTCCACCATATCTTTCGCTTCCTTCAGTCCCACTCCGGTAATTTCCCTAACCGCTTTGATGACGTTTATCTTTTGGTCTCCGCTAGCAGCCAATTCCACATCAAATTCAGATTTTTCTTCTTTGTCTTCCCCTGCTTCTCCCGCGTTTCCCGGCATAGCGCCCATGGCTATCGGAGTAGCCGCGCTAACACCGAATTTTTCTTCCAAAATTTTCACTAATTCGGAAAGTTCCAAAACGCTCATTTTTTCAATTTCTTCCACCAGCTTCTGGAATTTTTCGGGAACTTCTAATGATTTTTTTTCTTCTTTGGCTTCAACAGCCTCGCTATTTTTTTCCACTTTCTTGTCCGCCGTAGCTTCAGCGGAAGTGTTTTTTTCTTCAGTCATAGTTTTTTACATAAGCCTCATACGTCTTACCCGTCGTATATGACCTATTATTTATTATTAAAAAAATTAATTCTTATTTTCCCCAATTGACCTTAATACTTGCACCAAACTTCTTTGATTTCCTTGCAAAACATTCATAAATCCGCTTAGGGGCGAATTCAGGCTTCCCACCAATTTCGCCAATAATTCTTCCTTGGATGGAAGTTTTGCTAAAGCTTTAATCTCTTTCGCGCTTAATGACTTTATTCCCAGTAAACCTCCTAGGATTTTCAAATTTTCGTTTTTCTTGGAAAATTTATGGATAATTTTAGCCGCAGCAATTTCATCTTCGGAAGAAATAGACACGGCAATTTGCCCTTCCATTTTTTTAGCATCCAAATCGGTGCCGGCTTTTTTCAGCGCGATGTTTATAAGATTCTTCTTTGCAATTTTAAAATCAGCGCCTTCCTTTTTCAACTCTTTTTTTATTTCAGTCATCTCTTTCACTTTCAGACCTTTGAAATCAGAAAAAACCACCGCTTTAGCTGCTTTTATCTCTTCGGTTAATTTTTTTACGACTTCCTCTTTTTGCTTTCTGGTTAACATGCCATTTTTGTCTGCGAGTGAAGCGAGTAACTATAAAAATGAGCACCCCGCACCAATTCACAGTTCAGATAATTTATTATTTAAATAAAACACAGCGACCACGCACAGATTCAAAAATTAATTTTAAAATTAGTGCGGGGTTTAATTTTTATTACTAAATCAAAGATTTAGATAAAAATTAAAAAATCCGCGTTTCCGCAGATTTATAAAGCCAAACTAAAAAATTATGGCTTTATCCTCAACAGGTCTTATGTATTCGTATGCGCCTTTTCGTTAAGGCTGTTCGCACACCGCCTGTTTTCTGCGGATATTTTCTATTCAACTTTCTATAATGAGATTATATATGTTTCTGAAAAAAAGTCAATGTTTTTATTTCTCTTTTTTGCTTTCAGTTTTTGCATTCCCTTCATTTTCAACTTTATCTTCCGTGTCTTTTTTGTTATCTTCTGTGTTTTTTTGTGCCTTCTCTTCTTTTTCTTCCGGCTTAGTTTCAGAAGATTTTTCTTCTTTATCTCCACCCTCTTCTTTTTTGCCTTTTTCTTTCTTGGCGGTTATTTTAACAGATCGCTTTTTGCCCTTGATAGTTCCTTGCCTCACTAAAAGATTATAAACGGAATCGGATATTTGCGCACCGTTTTTTACCCAATATTCAATTCTTTTTTGCTTAAAAACGCCCTCTTTAGAATGAGGATTGTAACTTCCTAAAATTTCAACATGCTTTCCGGAGGGAGCCATCGTATGCTCCTGTGCCACAATTCTAAAATGGGATTTATTTTTTCTTCCTACCCTTGAAAATCTTATGACTAACATTAATTTTATGATATTTTAATTACCAATCCAGTTTAACTTATATTCGGCACTTTGTCAAACACCTTATTTAAATTTCAAATGCCTCTTTTAAATCTTCCTTGGCTATTTCCACCGCAGATTCAAAACTTTCAATGGCTTCTTTGATTGACTGGTTTTTTGTTTCGGATAAAATTTTAACGGCATCCCCCACTTTTTCAATTTCGTTCCGGTTATTTTTAAAATTATCGCGTGCGGCTTGGAGATCACTTCTAAAAACTTGTAATACTTCTTTTGAATCCGCCCCTTCTTCACAGGCAGATTTAGCTTTTTCCGCCGCTGCTTTTTCAGTACTTTCCAGTTCAGATACTAAATTAGTAACAGATGACTTTCTCTCGCTAATCGCTTCTTCAACCGCTTGGCGAAAAATTTCAACCGCTGTGTCAATAGCCGCTCTTCTTTCAGTTACTGCCGCTTCAATAGCTGCTTGAAAATTTTCTACAGCTTCTTTTTGGGCATCGCTTGAAGCTTTAGCTTCTAATTTTTCATAATAATCATTTCTTAATTCGTCTCTTTCGGCGCGACGTTTTTCTATGTCATTGTTTGTGTTATTTTGCCGCGTTTCCAAATTATTCTCTTTATTTTCTTGGGCGTTTAAAAAATTTTCTTCGCGGCGAGAGGCCCGCTGTTCTATTCTGGAAATTATTCCTTCAATGCGAGAGCATATTCTTTCATTGGCTTTTTCTTCTCTTTCCTCGCTTATTTTTTGCATTCTTTCTTCCTGATCTTTTTTTATTTGCTCCGCTCTTTTTTTAGCTGTGATAGCCCATTCCGTGTTGTTGAAAAAAGCTTGGGTTAGGGAGACATTGAAAAAAAATGCCAATCCAACCGCTATAGACAAAAATGGTATTTTGTTTTTCATATTTTTAATAAATTAAAAAATTAAAGCAACTCTTCATCATCAAAAGAATCCAGATTTATATCTTCGTCAAAGTCGTCCCAGTTTTCCAGATCGCTTCCAAAATCTTCAATGTCAGCTTCAAAATCGGCATTGGAATTTTCAATGTCAATTTCAGTGGGAGCCTTAGCTCTATCGGATTCCGGCGAATAATTTTCTTCCGCCACTCCCATATTTTCTGTCGGAGCATCCGCTCTTTTTGCAAAAAAATTAAACCTGAAAGCCAATAAAAGCCCTGCCAGAATAATAAAGGAACCAAAGGCTATCCAAATATAATATTTTTTTACCATACATTTTTATTTTGCTTGTTAATTTTAAAAAACGAAAAATTTTTCTTTATAGATGATTAATCAATTCTTGATCTCTCCCTTTTTTCCTACTTGCTCAAGGTTAACGGATAAAAGTTTGGATATGCCATTCTCTCCCATGGTTATTCCGTAAAGCAGTGAGGCTTGTCGCATGGTTTCACGATTATGTGTAATCATAACAAACTGCGTGTTGTCTGACAACTCCCGCACGATGCGATTAAAACGCTTAGCGTTTGATTCGTCCAGAGCGGCTTCCACTTCATCCAAAACGGTAAAAGGAGGCGGATTAAAAGAAATAATAGCGAAAAGAAGCGCTATGGACGTCAAAGAACGTTCTCCTCCGGAGAGCATAGAAAGATTGGATATTCTTTTCCCCGGTGGGCAAGCAGAAATATCAACTCCGATTTCTTCTTTCTTTGGCAGATTATTTTCTTCAAGTTCCAATTCTTCCAAACTTTCCTTGTCTTCTTCGCTTTTCGCGCCACCTTCTATTTTTTGCCTGTTCGCTTGAGAGCTGGTTTTTTTTATTTTTGACTTTATCAATTTTGCGTTTCCTCCGCCGAAAATAACGCGAAAATATTTAGTGAATTCTTTGTTGATTTGGATAAAAGCGGATAAGAAAACTTTGTTTATTTTCTGATCCATTTCTTTGATTACTTCCTTAAGAGAATTTATCGCCTTTTCCAAATCTTCCGATTCTTGAGTCAAAAAATCAAAGCGACTGTTGGTTTCTTGATATTCTTCCAATACTGCCGGATCAATTCCGCCTATTTGCTCCATCTGCAATTTAAGCTTATATATTTCATTCCTTAAACTGTCTTCATTGATCGCCTGACCGTTATACTTTAATTTCTCAATGTCGGTTTTAAGCTCTTTTTTGGTTTCGTTAATTAAATCTTCTTCCTTGACTTCAATGCGGGCCAATTTTATTTTAGCTTCGTTAAATTTATCCTTGATTCTATTTAAATTATCTTGCTCGGAGCGCAATTGGGATTCAATTTCAAAAAAACGGCGGCGCGCTATTTTATTCTCTCTTATTTCTTTTTCAATATCTTTATCCAGCTCTTCAATCTTATTTTTAAGCAAGCTGATGTTTTTTAACGCATGCTCATTGTCTTTTTCAAACTTCTTTATTTTTTCTTTCTCTTCTTTCACATTTTTATTTTCAGCTGAAGATTCTTCAACCTTTATCTCCCGCCGGCCTACTTCCGAGTAAAGCTTATGCAGACTTTGTTGAATCGCCCGGGCAAATTCTTTTACTTCTTGAAGCTCTTTTAAGCTTTCCACTTTTTCCACCCTTTCAATCAATTTTTCCTGACTTTGCCTGATTTGCTCCAGATTGGATTGGACATAATTCAGATCAACGGGAATGCTCCGGATAATTTTTCGCTGGGATTGTCTTTCTTTAAGCAACTCTATTCTACCTTCCGTTATTACTAAATTCTTTTCCCAGTCATTGATTTTCTGGCGAATAATATTCCTTTTTCTTTCCAGGTCTTCTTGTTTTTCCAGACTTCGGATTTTTTTTGATTCGGCTTGCATTTCATCATTAAGCTTATCCACCTGACGCTGGATATTCATAGCTTCTCGGCCAAGCTGCTCTTTTTCTTCACAAGAATTTTCTTTTTCCGCTTTGAAATTTTCCCAAAGGTAAGAGAATAATTCCACTTGTTTTTCCTTAAGTCTTTGGGAAACTTCCTTGCCTTTTTTGGCTTTTTCCGCTTGCCTTTTAATCATTTTAAGGTGCGGCTTAATTTCCTCGGCCAATTCTCTCGCCCGATCCAAGTTTTTTTTAGTTGATTCAATCTTTTTAAGCGCTCGGGCTTTTTTTATTTGAAATTGTTTTACTCCCGCCGCGTCTTCTAAGATTATTCGCCGTTCGGCAAGCGAGGCATTCAGAATTTCATCTGACATACCTTGATTCACTACGCAATAACTTTTTTTCCCGATGCCCGCCTTGGCTAAAATATCAACAATATCTATGAGTCTCGCTCGGCTTCCGTTAATTAGATAATCCGATTCTCCGTTTCTAAAAAGCTTACGGCTTATTACCACGTCTGAGAAATCCAGCGGAATTTTTTTATCGGAATTGTCAAAATGCAAAGTGACTGAAGCACAACCTAAACGCGCCTTCTCTCCCGAACCGGCAAAGATTACATCTTCTGATTTTTTTCCGCGCAAACTTTTCATAGATTGCTCCCCCATTACCCATTGGATGGCATCCGCTATATTGGATTTTCCCGAACCGTTGGGACCAACAACAACGGTTATACCGCAACTTTTATTGCCGTTTCCCAATTCGCAAGCCGGCAAAAAATCCAGAGTTGTTTTTCTGGCAAAAGATTTAAATCCTGATAATTCCAGTTTTCTTAAAAACATACAATTTTCCTCAAAATTTTTTGATTTTAATAATCCATCTCGGGCTGAAATTTTGCCGGAAAAATTAATATTCTATGCAAAATATGAAACCGCTGTTTTATGCCGCTCCGGAATAAAACATTTTCATAGGTTACGCGTTTAGTGTTTCACAAGTATATCTTACTACATTTTTCGTTTTTAGAAAAATAAAAAAGCCGGAACGTCTTCCGGCTTAAAGTTTCAGATTTTTCCTCCTTTATTTTTTGCCAAGGGAGATTAGCCCTCGTCGATACTTTAGTTCAAAGAACCTAGTATCTCTCAGAAGATTGATCACCTCCTTTCACGCTGAACTTCTTGGGTTGCATATAACACTTTCCAAAAACGGCTCAAAGCTTTTGTCATAAAAACAATTCTTCTCCATTTGGCAATCCTCCTTCTTTGGTTGGCATATCTCATAAAATTCTTGTGCTTGCCAATAAGGAATCACCTCCTTTCAATCAAAAATTCATTATTGAGAATCTCTTCTGATTTCAAGAATAAAAATTTTTTTGCAAAAATCGCAAAATATATTTCTGCGACCATCAGGATATTTCAACCAGAGTTTTTGATAACAAAAAGGGCAAGTATAACTAATTTCTGAAAAAATTTTGTTATAGGCATTATATTTTACTTTTACCTCTGGCAATTTTTCCAAAAGATTAGAATCTGAGGAAAATACTTTCTTCGGATAATTATTGCCCATATTTTTTATCCCGTTTGTTATTTTTTTTAGGCAATTGGGACCGATGGATGTTTTGGCGTTAAACATTTTTTTTCCTTTCTCTTATCAATTTTTTTGCAAGTTCTTTAAAGAATCTCATCAGTCCACTGCTCTCGGTGTATTCTTTGGCGCAATTGATGCAACCAGGATTATCAATCTTATGGCCATGTACGGGACAAATAAACTCTTTCTTTTTCACTATTTTACCTCCTAAAATATTTTTATTTTTCTTGTTAACGAACTGAATTTAATGCTTCAGTGTGATATATATTATTTTTAATTCCAATTTTTCTTTTCCAATCCATTTTTAGCCGCCTTTCTTTGGGCGTCCTGCTTGGATATTCCTTCCCCTTCGGCAATCAATTCATCGCCCAAATAAACTCCCACGACAAAATGTTTGTCGTGGTCCGGGCCCCATTCTTTTATTAATTTATAACTGGGAGTGATTTTTTCATACTCTTGCGATTTTTCCTGAAAATAGCTCTTGGCGTCCATATAAGTCTTTTCTTTCAAAACTTCGTTTAAGTTTACCACTATATTTTCCAGAATAAATTTTTCCGCTACGGCATATCCCTGATCAAGATAAATCGCTCCGATAATCGCTTCCATAGCATTGGCCAAAAGATATTGCCTAGCCCTCCCGGTATCCTTAGCCTCCCCCTTACTCATCAATAAATACTTATCCACGTTTAATTGCTTAGAAACTTTCGCCAGCATTTCTCCGTTTACCAAAGCCGATCTCCAGCTGGTAAGATCGCCTTCGGGATTGGGATAATTTTTATACAGATAATTAGTTACAGACAGTTCTAACACCGCGTCTCCCAAAAATTCCAGTCTTTCGTTATGGTCCAGTTTGTGTCCGCGATTTTCATTAAGATAAGAGCGATGTGTTAAGGCTTCGCGAAGAAGGTCTAAATTATTGAATTTTATTTTTAACTTTTCGGCAAAATTTTCAATAGTCATGGCTATTGGAAAATTTCTAATTAACAATTTCTAATTTCCAACAGGATCAGCTTTGATAAAAAATAAATGATCGGTTTTTAGTTATGGTAAATTGGAAATTTTTAATTAGAAAATTAATTATTGGTTACTTTTTTCTTGTTTTAAATCTTTGTTTTTTTGAACTTGGCTTAATTTTCTTTTTTCGGAGCTGTCATCTTTCATTGGCTCTCCCATTTCGCGATAAATTGTTCCCAATACTCCGTTTACGAATTTAGCGGAATTAGGTCCGCCAAACGCTTTAGCCAATTCTATGGCCTCATTGATAGCTACCTTGGGAGGAACTTCTTCATAATTTCCATAAATAAGCTCGAATATTCCTATTCTTAAAATATTTCTGTCTATAATTGTGATTTGGGCAATCGGCCATTCCGGAGCACATTTTTCAATCAGCTTGTCTATTTCTTCTTTATATTTCAAAACACCCTCCGTCAAAGAATTGGCAAAATCCGCCTCGCTTGATCCGGAAGAAAAATTTTCCACATTGCGCTTAATAATTTCGGGTATTTTTTTATTTTGGCAACCTTGAAAATCCCACTCAAAAAGCGACTGCATGGATATTGATCTTTGAAGATGCCTGTTTGCCATAATAATAAATATTTCAATTTATCAAAAGCTAACCGCTTATTATTTTTTCCATAAACAATAGGCGGAATATTTTAAACATCCGAAATTATTTCTTCTTTTTTTCCTTCAAAACATTTATCACTTCCCTTCCCTTGTAAAAACCGCATTTGGGACAAGCGCGATGAGGCAACATAAGATAACCGCATTTGGGACATTTTTGAAGCTTTTTAGCACTAATTTTTTGATTGGCTCTTCTCCTGTCTCTTCTGCTTTTATTGTGCCTTTTCTTTGGTACCGGCATAAAAAATGAATTTAAAAAATTATATTCTTTATTTTTCCGATAAAATTTTTTATTTTAAATAGAATATCCTCCGGGTAAAATTTTACGAAAACTTTAATCAAAGCTTAACACTGAATCTTTTTTATGGCAAGAGGCCAAAACCGAAAGCTTGACCTAAGCATATTTTATAGTACAATAGTATTTGTCCTATAATTATTTAACCGCCCGTAGCTCAGCTTGGTAGAGCAGTTGCCTTTTAAGCAAACGGTCACAGGTTCAAATCCTGTCGGGCGGACAAAAATAAAACCACACGCAAAAAATTACTGGAAAAGCCAGTAATTTTTTAAAGCTTTTATTTGGACTTTTTATTGATAAAGAATAGAAATAACAGCGGGGCCGCCATCCAGAAAATCATAGCGTAGGAAGAAGCAAAATACTGATACATATTTTGGGAAAAATATTCCAGCAATTTATCGTGAGGAAGCATGGATATAACTATGCTAAAAATAAGGCCCACTTCCAAAAAACTCATTACCACTAAGCGGCCGAAAAAACCCGAGCCCGAGCTGGGAATGTGAATATCAAATAGGCTGTCACCCAAAATAGTTAGCGCTATCAATATAAGTAGAAATAATAACAGATTCGCATTGGAAGAAAAGCTTAAAAAACTATTCGGAATAGCGGTTAAAATGGCCAGCGCTATGTAAATGTTGATTAAAATATTCGCCAGACGAAATCTTCCCACAAACATTCCAAACATTAAACTTATCGCTATCAGAACTAAAAAAAGCGATATATCTCCGGCCAATTTATCCGAAATTCCCATTTTTAAAAATAAGCTGTTTAACATATTTTTATAAATTAGACAAAAATAAAACTCTCCGTTACTATTATATTGTAAAATATGGTTAAAATAAACACAAGAAAAATATTTTTTTGGCTCTTGGCGCTGATTTTCTTTTTTACAGCGATACTGGTTGTTTTTTATTCTTTGGGCTACCGTTTTAATTTTGAAAAAGGAATTTTTGTTTACACGGGAGCTATCACCATAAAGCCTATCCCCCAAAAGGTGAATATTTTTATTGACGGCAAGCCGGCTTCCAATAAGAAAATGAACTACTTAAATAATTCCTACCACATTAACGGCATTAAACCTCAAAGCCATTTAATAGAAGTGGGAGCGCCCGGCTACAATACTTGGTCTAAAAAAGTGCCTGTCCATAGCGGAATTTCAACGGAATTCTGGAACGTTCTTCTGGTTAAAGAAAATTATGTTCCGGAAAAATATTCCGCTCGCCAAATAGAAAAATTTTTCATATCTCCCAAGAACGACGCAATGGTTTACGTCCAAAATGAGAAAGAAACTGGAGAATTCTTGGTAAAAAGGATCGAAATTAAAACCGGAAAATCAGAGAATATATTTTCCTCCAAGGAATATGGCTTTACAGATGATGAAAAAGAAAACATAGAATGGTCTCCGCAGGCTCATAAGATTATAATCCCGGTTCAAAAAGAAAGCAAGAAATATTATTTTGTTACGGATGTTGAAAGCAAACAGTCCCTTAAGCTTAATGATATTATAATGGAAGAAGAGATATCCAATGTCAGATGGGATTCCTCCAGTAAAAATTTTCTATTTTATGTCTCAGAAAAGAATCTGCACAGGTTAAACCTTGAAAGACCGGAGGAGAATAAAATTTTAGCCCAAAATATAGCCGGATACGATCTTTCTTCCTCAAGTATTTTTTATCTTCAGTTAGATAATGGAATAATTTACAAGGCTGATTTAAAAAACGGTAATTCCAAAAAACAGATAACAGCTTCCCCTGTAAACATTTCGGAAAATTCCAAATTTCGCGTTATCGCTTATGACGAAAAAAGGATAGCCGTCATCAGCGAGGAAGGAGAACTTTATATTTACAATGAGGGTGAAAAAGATAAATATTTCAACCAGCCGGAAGAAAAAATATCGGGTGTTCAATTTTCAAATGACGGAAAAAAGCTTCTCTATTGGAACGACCAGGAAATTTTTGTCTATTTTACTCGCGATTGGGAAGTTCAGCCCGTAAGACAGGAAAACGAAACCAAGCTTATTACCAGATTTTCTTGCAACATTAAAAATGTTCAATGGTCAAAGGAATATGAGCATATTATTTTCAGCACACCGGATACTGTAAAAATAATTGAATTGGATCACCGTGAGCATTATAATATTATGGACATTATAGAAATCAACGATAGAAATTCTCGAGTAGTGGCCGATTTTTCTGAGAACAAATTATATTTTACGGATATTGAGCAAGATTTTTCTGATTTATATTCTATTGAATTTCCCGATAAAAATGGATTTTTGGGACGATAGATTGTTTTGATAATAGAGATTCTATAACTTTTATTAAAGAAAATTGAAATAAAAAAACACTGTATTGAGCTCCAGTGTTTTTTTGTAGGCTTTTTTATCTCATCTGAATCTGCTTAGATAAAATTGTATAAAAGTTTGTAAGAAATTACCGTTTCTGCCATTGGGGAGCGCGGCGGGCTTTCTTTAGCCCAGGCTTTTTCCTTTCCACTTTTCTTGCGTCCCGAGACAAGAAACCGGCGCTTTTAAGCGGCTTTTTAAAATCTTTGTCTAATTTAACCAGCGCTCTGGCAATTCCCAGTCGAGACGCTCCGGCTTGACCGCTTAAACCCCCGCCTTTGGCCAGAATGGATATCCGCAATTTATTTTGCAGTCCTGCCAGCTTAATCGGTTCCAGAAAAAAATTTTGCAGCGCCAAAACAGGAAAATATTTTTTCATTTTTCTACCATTTACAATTAAGTCTTCTTCGCCCGCTTTTTTCTCGGGATAGACACGAACTTGAGCCACTGAAGTTTTTTTGCGACCGACAGCGTAAAAATACTTTTCGGTTTTCTTAATCGCCTTTTTAATATTCTTTTTTTCTTTAGCTTTTTCCGTCATAACTTATTATTTTTGATTATTTGCGATTGAATTGATGTTAATTAGAGATTTATATTCCTTAGGAGCGTCCTTTTTGTAAATTCTTAACCTTCTTAACATACAATTTCTCAGTCTGTTTTTAGGAAGCATTCCATAAACTGCACTTTTTATAATTTTCCTAGAATCTTTTTTAATTTGATCTTTGAAGGCTATCTTAGAAATTCCCCCGGGATAACCGCTAAAACGATAATATATTTTATCTTTAGTTTTGTTGCCGGTAACTCTTATTTCATCAGCATTAGTTATCACAACAAAATCTCCTCCGTCTACATTGGGAGTAAAATCAACTTTATTTCGCCCACTGAGAATCTTTGCGGTTTCAACCGCCAAACGTCCTAAAATCTTTCCCTGGGCGTTAAATAAATGATATTTTCTGTTCATAATGATTTAGATCTCTAATCTACACAAATTATGCTCTAATAGTCCCTAAATAGTTTTATTCTTCGCCTTTTGCAAAGGATAAAACAAGAAGGATTTTTACTATTCTAGATTATTCGCAATAAAATTAGCGTTGATTAGCGATTTATTATTTCAATCATCGCCATTTTGGCTTTATCGCTTTCTCTGTTTTTTAATTTTACGATTCTCGCATACCCACTGTTTCTGGCTTTGAAATTTTCCGAATAATCTTCCATTATTTTCTTAACCGCTTCATAGGGAATTCTGTTTTTTAAAATCCTTATAGTCGCCACTTTGTCAATTTTTCCGCTTTGCATTTTCTTGACCCGGCTGATAATTTTATCCAGTCTGGGATTTATTTCCTTCGCTTTGGCCTCAGTGGTAACGATTTTTCCGTTCATTATTAAACTTCCCAAGAGCGTTTTCAACAACGCCCTTCTTTGTTTCCTGACCCGGCTTAGTTTTCTGCCCGTTTTCTTGTGTTTCATAAATATGCTTTCTAAAAATTTCGACTATTTTAATCTGAACTCTTTAATATTAAACCGAAGCTCCCGATAGCTTTTTTAATTTCTTTTATGCCTTTGCTTCCCATTCCCTCCAGCTCGCTGAGCTCTTTTTCCGAAAGTTTAACGATATCGCCTACTTTGGATATTTTATTGGCCTTTAAATTATTCAGCGTTCTGGTGGAGATAACCTTCAATTCTTCTATTTTTATTTCTTTGGGATCTGCCACCTTCTCCGAAATTTCTTTTATTTTTAATTCTTTAACTTTCTTTTTTCCGCTTTTTTTCTTTTCTTCGGAATAAAGTTCGAAAAGCGCTGAAAATTGTTCAACTAAAATACGCACAGCTTTTTCAAAAGCTTCTTGCGGAGAGATGCTCCCGTCAGTAACAATTTCTATGGTAACTTTATCATAATCGGTTCTTTTTCCCACTCTCATATTTTCCACCGTATAGTTTACTCTTCTGATGGGAGTATAAACCGCGTCTATGGCTATCACACCAACTTCTTTTTCTTTTCTTTCTTGTTGCTCCACGGGAACATAGCCTAACCCTTTATTAACTTCAAAATCCATCTTTATTTCAGTGTTTTTGTCTGTAACACTGGAAATAACATGGTCATTATTAATAACTTCCAAGCTGGATGGACATTTTATTTCCTTAGCGGTAACTTTTCCTTCTCCTTTCCAATTTAGGCTGGCCGTGACCGGTCCTTCACCATGCATTTTAAATCTTACTTTTTTAAGGTTAAGTATAATTTGCACAACATCTTCCGGAACACCTTCAATGGTGGAAAATTCGTGTAAAACTCCTTTGATTTTTACCGAGGTAATGGCCGCGCCTTCCAGGGAGGACAATAAAACTCTGCGAATAGCATTTCCTAAAGTGGTGCCATATCCCGGATAACAGCTTTCTATGATAAATTTTCCACTGTTTTCTTCTGTGGGTATAAATTTTGGCTTTTGAGGAAGCGACATAGCTTGCATAAGATTGCTTTCAACAATTCCCGCGCAGAAGTTCTGCGCCAGATTGCTGTTAGATTATTATAAAAAATTATCTTGAATAATATTCAACTATCAATTGGGGGTTGATTCCCATTTCAATTTTTTCTCCGGAAGGACCGGCAACCATTTTCCCTTCCAATTTCTTCGCGTCAAAGCTAATCCAAGCGGGAAAATCTTTTTTGTTTTTTAAAATTTGATTTCTGCTTTTAAAATAATTCTTATTTTTTTTATGGCTTCTTACGGATATTGAATCACCGATCTTAACTTCATAAGAAGGAATATCCACTTTTTTTCCATTAACTTCAAAAGCGCCATGTTTCACCAATTGTCTGGCTAATGATCTGGAGCTGGCGAAACCCATACGATAAACTATATTATCCATCCTCATTTCCAATCTTGTCATTAAAAGATCGCCCGTTACTCCTTCTTTATTCTTGATTTCATCAAAATGCTTTTTAAACTGCCTCTCCATTATCCCGTAAACCCTTTTGACTTTCTGTTTCATGGCAAGTTGTTTTCCGTATTCGCTTAATCCCCGACTAATATTCTTGCCATGCATTCCGGGAGGATAAGCTTTTTTCACCATAGCACACTTAGGCGAATCACAACGATCGCCTTTTAAGAAGAGCTTTTCTCCCGCTCTTCTGCATTTTCTGCATTTTGCTTTTGTATCTCTAGCCATAGAATTAACTAGCAACTTACAACTAACCACTGAAAATATTGTGAGTTGTAAATTGCAGGTTATGAGTTGCTAAGTTTTTTCCGCTGCCGCTTTTCTTCCGCTTCCCATAGTGTGACGCACATTGCCTCTAACTGTCCTAGTGTTGGTTTTTGTCCTTTGTCCTCTAACCGGAAGATTTTTTTGATGCCTTGTTCCGCGGTAACAACCTATTTCTTTTAAACGTTTAATATTCATTTCAACGCCGTGTTTCAATTCTCCTTCCACTCTATATTTTTTTTCTATTTCATTTCTTAGCCCGTTAACTTCTTCGGGTGACAAATCTTTAGTTTTTACATTCTTGTCAATTTTAAGATCTTCTAAAATTTTCCCGCTCAAAGAAAGGCCTATTCCATAAATATAGGTTAAAGCTATTTCTATTCTTTTTTCGTCAGGAATATTAATTCCAGCTATTCTAATCATAATATCAAGCAATAATTAACAAATAAAGAATACTATATAGATTGTGGGTTGTATATTTTAAATTAATTATACTCGTCGAGGTTTGCGCGGACGGCATCCGTTATGCGGCATGGGGGTCATATCCCTAATGGAGAGAAGCGTAAATCCGGCGTTAGCCAATGATCGGATAGCGGACTCCCTTCCGCTCCCCACTCCTTTTATAAAAATTTCCAAATCTTGCACTCCAAATTTTCTAACTTTTTCGGTAACATCTTTAGCCACTTGAGTAGCGGCGTAAGGGGTGGATTTTTTAGCTCCCTTAAAGCCCAGTAATCCGGCGCTGGACCAACCCAAGACAGCTCCATTAAGATCGGAAACAGTTATCATCGTATTATTGTAAGTGCATTGAATGTGCGCTTGACCTTTGATGATCTGGTGCTTTATTTTGCTTTTTTTCTTTTTAATTAAAGTCTTTGGCTCATTTGCCTTTTCGGACTTTTCTTTCTTTTTTTGTCCGTCGGATTTTTTAAGCGCAGCTTTATCTGCAGAAACTTTTTGATCAGAAGAAACTTCCGATTTTATTTCCGATTTTTTATCGGAAAGCTTTTTATTTTCTTTGATATTACTATTTTTTGACATACCGTTTTTAAATTAAAGCCCGAAATAAAACAATAAATTATTTTATGTAATTTATGTAAAAATTTATCCCTGCCTCTGCTTATGCCTGGGATTGGAACAAATAACATAGATTTTTCCTCTACGCTTAACTATTTTGCACTTTTCGCACATTTTTTTAACTGAAGCTCTAACTTTCATATTCTTTGTATTATTCTTCCTTTAGTTAAATCGTAAGGGCTCATTTCCAGTAAAACTTTATCTCCGGGCAACAGCCTAATGTAATTAACCCGCATTTTGCCTGAAATATGCGCCAGAACTTCATGCCCGTTTTCCAACTTAACCTTAAAGGTTGTGCTGGGTAATGTCTCCGTAACAATGCCTTCTAATTTTATTAATTCTTTATCCATAATATTTTAATAGACAATACAAAAATAGAGGGCTTTCCCCTCCCCCGAAAAAATGGGAAGAAGCAGGCAAGCCAATCCTAATTCTTGAAGCTTGGGTCCCACCGGAATAAGCGGACCAATAAAACCTCTATTTCAAATTCTCTATTAAGTTTTCCGAATATCTTGAACCAGCATAACAAATATTAAAAATTTGTCAAATAAAAAACAGTGAATTATTCATTTTAAACTCTTGCGCCCTTTCTTCATTTAATATATTTAATTGTAGAATTCGTCAGCGTTATTTATGGTTTCTGCTTTTTTTCATGTCATTCCGACCAAAAAGAACGAGATAAGAGAGAGTGAAGTGGAGGAATCTGCCAGTGAATATGACCAGTGTTAATTGAAAGTGGATCCCTGCCTGCCGGCAGGCAGGTTTCGACTTCGTCTCTTTGAGCGGTACTTCTCGCTCAAGATGACAAAATGAATAATTTTAAAAACTATAAACAACACTAGCAATTATTACATTTAAAATATATTTAAACATACCCAAAAATGGATTAGAAGATGTTCTATTATTCCACGATCGTGTAATAATAGAACATTTTGTTTCGGATTATTGTTGCGCGAATATTCTAGAAGTATTTATATAGATATCATGGAAATATTTATAGATGCCTCTATTTTCATCCGTTTAATTAATACTTGTGTTTTGGCAATTTTTACAGTGATACATATCAATGTAAAAATTGCCAAAAATAGTTTTTAGGAAGTGTGATAAAATCATAAGGCGCAAGGAAAATAATCAAGCGATTTTGTTCCCTTGTTAAACTGCGCCATATTATTCCAATCCGATAAATCTGCTTGTGATTTGTTTCAGCGTGATTCTATAAAAAAGAGCCCGTAAAAGGGCTCTTTGAATTATTGAATTTATATTAGAATTCATTTTAATCACATTTTATTTTTTGGCGCAATTCCTTATTTGATTACTTTGAGTAGTTATAGTGGTAACGGGAGGAACTGATCAAAGTAATTATGTTTAAGAGAACAGACAGAATCAGGACAAGGGGCAAAAGAATCCAAAAAGCTTGGTTGAAAATATTTTTGCGGCTATTTAATTCTCCCATTATCAAAACCATCTCTTTGCTTTTTTCTTCATCATCTTTTATGCGTTCAATCTTTTTTTGAAATTTATAGTTATCCATTTCAAACCCATTATAGCTATAGGCAATTTTTGACGGATTGCCTTTAATGCTTTTTTCGACCGCTTCGCCTTCGGAGTATTGCGCCAGCACGGCCGCCTTTTCATTTCTGGCTCCAAACATTTGGACCGTAATAACAGCGGGTTTTCCGTTGATATTCCCCTCTCTGATAGCTACTCCTATTTCTTTATAATTAGGATTGATGATATTTTTACGATGGTCCGGACTGTCCATCCAAGCTTTATGTTGAGATTCAGCGTCGGAAAAATTTATAGCCAGATTTTCCCCCGCGTAAATATAATCGTATTCATTTTCATCAATCCAATGCCAAGGAGTAATTCCGCCGGGAGAAGTATGGGCAAAATATCCGCTATTTATCATATCTTCAGATTTTTCTTGAGCCGCTTTAAAAAGCCGATCGTTCTCCGCTAATACTTCCAAATCTCTAAGTTTTCTTTCTTCGTTAACAAAATAAATAACGCTTTCCACCGTCAGCTCTTTGGCCCAAACTACTTTAAAAGTTACAGCTAGCATTGAAAATATTCCGCTGGTGATAAGCGTTAGGGTTAAAAATTTTCTTATTTTATTTATTTTTTCTCTTTTTTCGGTATTTTTGGCTTTCATAAGCTATTTTTAAAAATAAAAAAGGCATTTCACCCTTTTGAAACACCCGACTAAGCTATACTATTTTTATGCTATATATACATTATATCCCAAATGAAACGAAAAGTCAAGCTTTGCGCCTTAATCTAATCTGAGCTAATATTAAAATAATGGACAGCGCGAAAAGAAAAAAAAATATAATCAGACAAGAAGAAGGAAAATATTCGAGAAATTACGGAATTCATTTTCCCGAAGAGGATGATGTTTTTTTCTCTGCTGAAAATTACTCTCCTTCCGCTGAGGGAAAAAATGAAACATTAATCCGAGAACCGGTTATTAGCGAAAGGTTTGAGAAAAAAAACAGAAAAAAGATATGGTTTGGATGCCTGGTCGTTTTTTTTTCGTTGGCGTTTTTATTTTTTTTGGGCAGCGGCATTTACTTTATTTTAAAAATTAGCTCCGTAAGTCAAAAAATAATCGTTGAAAATGATAAAGAAGAACCAAGTTCTTTAATGAAAAATGTGGGTTCCATTATCTCCTCCGCTAATTCCAAAATTTTAGCGGGAGAAGAAGAAGGAAGAATCAATATTTTACTTTTGGGAATCGCGGGAGAAAATAATCCGGGTAAAAATCTGACCGATACCATAATGGTACTGAGCGTCAATACAGATTCTAAAAAGGTGGCGCTTCTTTCCCTACCCCGCGATCTCTACACTAAAATTCCCGATACAAACATCTGGACAAAAATAAATTCCATTTACCAATATGGCATAAACAATGATTTAGGATCAGAGCCAATTAAAAAATCCGCGGAGAATATTACGGGACTTAAAATCCATTATTTTCTGATTATGGATTTTGAGGGTTTTAAGAAAATAATAGACGATATCGGAGGAATTAATGTTTTCGTGGAAAAGGGTATTTATGATCCGCGCTATCCCGGTCCTAATTATAGTTATGAGACTTTTGAAATTAAAAAAGGCATGCATAAAATGGACGGAGAAACAGCTCTCAAGTACGCTCGCGAGCGGCACAGCGATTCGGAGGGAGATTTTGGAAGAGCCAAAAGACAGCAAAAAGTTATCCAGTCTTTTAAAAATAAAGCTTTTTCAATTAAGACGTTTTTAAATGTTTTCACTTTTAATAAATTATTAAATGCGCTAGAAGAAAACATAAAGACTGACATTTCATTGGATGAAATTGAAAGTTTTATAAATTTGAGCCGCAAAGTGGACAGCCAAAATATCACCAACGCCGTCGTGGATGCTTGGAAAAAAGACAGCTTACTTAAAGTTTCCCATATTTACTCGGGAGACATCCGAGTTTTTATTCTGATTCCGCGCGCCGGAAACTACACTGAAATTCATGATTTGGCGCAAAATATTTTTGACCTTGAAATAATTGAGCGCCGGAAACTGGAAATTGAAAATGAAAAAGCTACTATTGCTATTATTAATCAAAGTTCCGATTATAATTTGACTTATAAAATAAAAAATCTTTTAGAAAAAGATTTAGGTTTTAATAAAGTAACTATTTTGAGAAATAAAAATAATGAAACGAGCGAACAAAGCGTTGTCTTTAACTTAACTTTAGGAGAAAAACCTTTTAGTTTGGACGAGATTATAAAAAAACTGCCTGCGCAACTTGGGAATAATGACAGTAGTGATATAATAGATTTAGAAAAAAATTATGATTTTGTAATTTCTCTGGGCGAAGATCTGGAAAAAATTTACAAATTTGAAGAAGATTCTATTGAAGATTTAAACAATGCAGAGTATGATCAAATGCATTTGGATTTGTTGAGCGAATGAATTATTTTAAATTATAAAATATCATTTTTCTGTCATTCTGAGCAAAGCGAAGAATCCCGAAACGATAAAGCTTATATTTTAAATAGCGGGATTCTTCACTGCACTGCGTTCCGTTCAGAATGACAAGGGAGTATTTTAAATTTAATTTCTGCCCCATAATACTTAACCTAAAAATATATGCTATTACTCATAGGTCTTGGCAATCCCGGAGAAAAATATAAAAAAAACCGACATAATGCCGGGTTTATTATGGTTGATGAATTGAGAAAAAAATGGAATTTTCCGGAATTTAATTTTAATAAAAAATTTAACGCTGAAACAACAGAAGGGGTATCCTCTTCCTTTTTTAAAAAGAGAGCTAAAGAAGGATTTTTAAAAAAATTATTTTATCAAACTAATAGAGACAAGCTTATTATTGCCAAGCCTCAAACTTTTATGAACCGTTCCGGAGAAGCCGTCCGTAAAATTATGGACTTTTACAAATTAGCTCCGGAAAATATTGTTATT